>DAOTCE010000045.1 GCA_035452965.1 Candidatus Paceibacterota bacterium
AACTTTGATGAGAATCCCACTTGCAATACAGAGAACATCTCCGCTCCGGACAAAGACAAAGTCAGTTAACACGACTCCTTCGGGCTGTCGGGCGTCTCAGGTTCTCCTGCGTGCACGACCCCCTTCATGCCGTCACGGAAGCGCAGGTGGAAATTCCACTCGTCGTCCAGGCGGAAGGGGCTCACTCCGCGGGTGATGGCGTGTGCCGGCAGCGGCTCGAACTCCGGGCGCCAGGTCGGGTTCACTGACCAGTGCTGCTCGAAGCAGCCGCCAACCCAGTCCAGAAACTCCTTCTCGCCTGCTTCCCTGGTCGGTTCCACGGCGTGGTGCAGGCAAGCCAGCCCAACGCCGTTCCGCATCAACGCGCCAACCGTCTTGAGGCGGCCGTCGCGGAGGAAAGGATGGCCGGGGCCGCCGTCGCTATAGATGACGAGCGCAGCCGCGTTGGCGAAGGCAGTCGCCGGATTCTGCGGCCAGCCATTGCTGTAGACCTCCGATATAACGCCGGGCACTTTATCCAGGCAGGATTTGAGCAACAGGCAGCCGGCGCGATGTTCATGGTCGCCCGGCCCGTGGCTGGGGGGGGCCGGCGAGGAAGACGATTTTTGCCTGGCCGGCCAGGGCAGTCAGAGTCGTCGCCAGGCAGGCAAGGGCGAGGAGAGCGCGGTTCATGGGCTTAAGCTACACCGCGAATCGTTCCGCACAACCGGCACCCGGGAGGGGCCGGGAGCAAGGTCAGCGCCCGCCCCGGCTAGAATCTCTTGATCCGTATATGCTTGAACTGGGCCGTCATGGGCGGACCGGCGTGGAGCTGGAGGGCCAGCACGCCGCTCAGGGCGCGTTTGGCCTCGTCTTCGTCCACCACATCTACGGTCTGTTTGCTGTTGATGAACTGCTGGAGGTGGTTGCCCTTGGCTATGACGACATACTCGTTCCAATCACCCTGCTTGATGGCGGCGCCGATGGCAGCGGCGTTCCCCACCGAGCCGAGGGCCTGTTTCTTGCCGTCCTTATTCAAGAGGATCTTCTCGCCGCGCAGCGCCAGAATGCCGCGCCCGCCTTCTTCGTAGAGGATACCCGAGTAGGTGGGGCCGGCTTCCATGTCGGCCTGGTAGCCGTGGACGACCCAGTTGGCAGCGTTGACGACTTTGCTGCGGTACTGGATGCCGGAGTTGGCGAAACCTTTGGCGTCGCCCGGGGCGAGCCTGAACAGGCAGCGGAGCTCGAAATCGGACATCGTGCCGTTGGTCCAGATCAGGAACGTGTTGCCTTTGGCCGGGTTCTCCGCCGTGGTCTGGCCAGTGATCGCGCCGTCCTTGACCGACCAGAGCTTCGGGTTGCCCTCCCAGCCCGTCAGGTCTTTGCCGTTGAAGATGCGCAGGAAGCCCTTCTCCCCGGGCCGGTCCTCGATCAAGGGCACGTCTTTCCCGGAGGCGCCGAACACCAGCGCCGTTGGGACGATCACCGCCACGCCCAACGTCAGCGCGCCAAGCAGTCTCGCGTTCATAGCGTCTGGCGCAGGAACTTGAGGCCCTTCACTGCGATTTCGTTCCGGGTCGGCTCGATGCGCCGCCAGATGGCGGCGGCGCGGGCGATGACCTTGACGTCGGTGGTGAAGGACTCAATGGCGACGTCGCCCTTGTAGCCGATCTTCTTGAGGGCCTTGGCGATGCAGTCCCAGTGAATGTGGTCGTTGCCGGGGGTGCCGCGGTCGCTGCCGCAGGCGTGAAAATGGCCGAGGAGCTTGCCCGCTTTCCGGATGGCTTCTCCCTGGCACTTCTCCTCGATGTTCATGTGAAAGGTGTCGAGGTGCAGCTTGAGCGCCGGGCTGCCGACGGCCTTGACCAGCTTGAGGGCCTGATCGCAGGTGTTGATGAAGTCGGTCTCGAAGCGGTTAAGGGGTTCGAGGCAGATCTTCTTGCCGCGCTTTTGGGCGTAGGCGGCCAGTGTCTTCAGGTTCTTCACCACCGTCTTCCACTGCTTCTTATATTCGTTCGGCGGCACCGCGTCGGCGCGGCCCACGGAGGAATACACCGGCCCGACCAGCGACGGGCATTTGAGCACGACCATCTGATCAATCACCTTCTTCAGGTACTGAAGGCTGTTGCGCTGCTGCTTGGGGGTGCCGCGCAAGTCGCGGTCCGGCCCCAGGCAGGCGCAGACCGAGCCGCAGACCAGTCCGTGCTTGTCCAACTGGCGCTTCACGTGCGCCGGGTCAATGTGCGCCGGGTCCTCGATGGGGATCTCGACACTGTCAAAGCCCCATTGCTTGAATTGCTTGAACAGCCTGGTGCTGTCGTTGGTGAACGGTGAGGTGAAGAGAAAGGTGTTAATGCCGAGTCTCATAAGTGGAGTTGAGGCTAGTCCATCAATGCAGCGTGTCAAAGCCTTTTGTGCCGGGCCCAGCGGGTCTGCATGAAGGCGTGCGGCTTGCCCGCTTGTCTGGTCCGCAATCCGCAAAGCGGGCAAGATACCCGCGCACCTCCGGCAGCTTCATGCATACGTGCCATACCCAAGATTTTCCTGCGATTTAGTCCTTGCATGGGAAACCACAAATCCTATACTTATTTGTACCTGAGAAGAGCTTGTCGCAGCCACAGGACGGCAGGTTCCGACCGGGAGGGTGTGAGAGTGTGCGCCAGCAGCAGCATTTGCGTCGGTCGGCAACTCGAAGCGGGCTTAAGCGGTTCCTGTTTCCTGATAGTGATGAACTGCTGCTCAGCGCTCCCGCCGCTCCGCATATCCCGCCAACCCGCGATGTTCGCGGGCGATCTCTCTGTTCCCAACGCTTAATCTTCAACCATCTGGAATTATGAATTCACCCAAGATCATTCGGCAGGTACTTGCGCTCATGCTCGCCCTTGTCTGCGCCGGTGTCGCCACCGCCGCCCCCAACCTGATTCCCTATCAACCGGTTAACTGGTCGGATAAGATCGTCGTGTCCACAACTGCCGGCACGAGCACCGACAGCACGACGCTAAGCGCCACCGATACGCTATACGTGGATTGGGCCGTGCTCAACAACGGGGATACGTCCACCGGTATGGGATTCTACACCTATCTCTATGTGGACGGCATTCTCAAGAACTACTGGGCGGTTTCGGCGCTGAGCCCGAGCTATTACCATCCACAAAGCGACTACTACCTGGGCTCGCTCAGTGCGGGAACTCATACCCTTACAATCACGAATGATGTCTTTGGCGGAATCGCCGAAAGCAACGAAGGCGACAACGGTTACACCAAGACCATCGTCGTAAACCCGCCAAGCTATCCCAACCTCACCCCCTATCAGCCGGCTGGCTGGTCGGACAAGATTGTGGTTTCGACGGTCACCGGGACGACCACCAACAGCCCTTACTATACCGCCACAGATACGCTGTATCTGGACTGGGCGGTCATCAACGACGGGACGGCGGGTACGGCCGCTCGGTTTCACACCTACCTGTATGTGGATGGCATCCAGAGAACCTCCTGGTACACCGACCCGCCCCTCGCCGCCAGTTCTTATACAGGAGCACCGGATTACTCGCTCGGCTCCCTCAGCCGTGGGGTTCACATGCTGATGATCATAACCGACGCCATGGGGGCGATCACTGAGAGCAATGAGTCGGACAACAGCTATTACGTGCAGATCACGGTCGGCGATCCACCCCAGCCCAATTTAGCGCCCTACAAGCCGTCCGACTGGTCGGACAAGGTAGTAGTCGCGACGAATGCCGGGGCGATTGCCGACAACGCCCTTACCACCGCCAGTTCGGTGTACGTGTCCTGGGCCGTGGGCAACATCGGCGGCGCGCCGGCAACTAATGGCTTCCTGACCACCCTTTCGGTGGATGGGGATGTCGTGAACACCTGGAGCAACCCACCGCCTCTGGCGGCGTCCGGCTGCGTGTCCAACATTGGTTACGTGGTCGGGGTTCTCAGCGCCGGCCCGCACACGATCACCCTGGCGACGGATACGGGCTCGGCCGTCACCGAGAGCAACGAGGGCGACAACTCTTATATCAAGCCGATCGCCGTGCTGCAGGCGCCGCCCACGGTTGAAACCCTGCCGGCGACGGCGATCTCCGACGTCTCGGCCCAGCTCAACGCGGCAATCGATCCTCACCGGGGCGGAGGCTATGCCTGGTTCGAATACGGCACCAACGCCAGCTATGGGAAGACTGCCGCCTTCCAGTATTTCGATGCCGATGCCGCCAATCTCAGCGCCACCCTCTCCGGCTTGAGCCCGGAGACCATTTACCATTATCGCATGGTAGCCTACAACGCCGGCGGCACGAACCATGGCGGAGACGTGTCGTTTACCACGGGGGGGCCCGACATCCGCATCGAGCCGCTCAGCCTGACTTTCACCAGTAGTGCGTCCCCGTCCGGGCTTGCGGCGGCAACGCAGCCTCTCCGGCAATCAGAACTCTCCGCCGCGAACCAGGCCCGGGCGCTCTCCGCGGGGGAGAAGCTGCTCCACGCGTCCGATGTGCTTGGTGGTTTCGCCCACAGCCCAACCGTGAAGGTCACTGTCAATTTGGCGCTGCCGTCAAACGCTTCCCTTCGCGCCGACTTCTCGTCGCCCGCCGCGGTGAAGGCGTTGCGGGCCGGGGTCAAGGCTGCCCAGCAGGAAGTCCTCGACAGCCTTCCGGCAGACCAGGTCAAACCGCGCTTCCGTTTTGACAATGTGGCCGCGTTTTCCGCCGAAGTCACCCCCCAGGGACTGAGCGCCCTCCAGAATCATCCGCGGGTGGCATCCATCGAGCCGGTCTATGTCGTGGAGCCGCATTTGGCCCAGGGCATTCCGCTGATCCACGGGCTCACCTACCGCTCCGCTTACAACGGAGCCGGCATTGCCATTGCCATTTGCGACACGGGTGTTGACTACAATCATCCGCGCCTGGGCGGGGGCGGTTTCCCCAACAGCAAAGTCATCGGCGGCTATGATGTCGGCGATGACGACGCCGACCCCCTCCCGAGCAACCATGCCCACGGCACCTGCTGCGCGGGCATCGCCGCCGGCGATCTTGGCACCGTGGGCGACTACATCGGCGGCGTCGCCTACAATGCCAAAATCTACGCCCTCAAGATTACCTCCGGCTCGCAAGGCAGCAGCAGCACTGACGCCGAGGCCGCCGCCTGGGATTGGTGCGTCACGCATCAGTACGACAATACCAACTACCCGATCATGGTCATCAGCATGAGCTTCGGCGGCGGGCGCTACTTCTCCCCGTGCGACACGGAACTCCCTTCTATGACCGCCATTGCCAACAACGCCATCGCCGCGGGTATTACTATCCTGGTTTCTTCCGGCAATGACGGCTATTGTGATTCCATCGCTTTTCCTTCCTGCATCTCCAGCGTGATTTCCGTCGGGGCGGTGTATGACGCGGCGTATGGCCATGCTTACCCGTGCGTGAATGCCAACTCCTGCGCACCCAAATCCGCGAGCAGCGGTTGCTCGTCGGGGTACGTGGCGGACGATGTGACGGCGGCTGACAAAGTGACCTCGTACGCCAATATGGCCGATTTCATCACGTTGCTCGCCCCCGGCAATGAGTGCTACGCGCCGGACATCGTCGGCTCCGACGGGTATTCCAGCGGCGATTACGACACGAGCTTCGGCGGCACCTCGGCGGCTTGTCCCTACGCCGCGGGGGCGGTCGCCTGTCTCCAATCCGCCGCCAAAGCGCGCACCGGAAGCTTCCTCTCGCCCGCCGAGGTGAGAAACCGCTTGCTGACCTATGGCGACAACATTACCGACACGAAGGTCGCCATTACCAAACCGCGCGTGAACCTCGAGCGCGCCATCGAGGGTCTGGCTGACTTCAGCCAGGCCTTCCGGATCTATAACGACGGCGTCGGGACGCTGACCGTGAACGCGGTCGCTGCCGAAACGCCAGCCGAGTGGATCGGCTTTGCGCCGGCCGGGCCGTTCGTCATTCCCGCGTTGGGCTACCAGGACGTCAGTGTCATCGTAAACATGGACCAGGCGCCGGCGGGTAATTCTTCCATCCGGTTGCTGGTGGCTTCCAGCGATGCCGACAAGAGCCCTTACCCCGGCGGAGTCTATGTGCAAACCATCCGCCAGACGTTGCCCGTCCTGAGCGACATGGTCCTGAGCAACGACATGTTCCAGTTTGTGGTCAACGGCCCGGCCGGCACTTCTTGTGTGGTGCAAGCCTCTTCCAATCTTGCCGACTGGTGGTCGCTCTCCACCAATCCAATCCCCGGGGAAGGCTCCCTGCTCGTCACGGACCCGGGCGCGGCGAGCCACAACCGGCGTTTCTACCGTGCCCTGCTGCAGTGACCCGGCTCACCGGCCGAACGGCCGAATTAGCGTAACCCTATGGATTTGCAGAACTTAGGGCGGATTCCGGCTCCGGCGGCCTCTGGCGCGGCTCTTTAGCAGCAAGTGCCGCAATGACAGCTACTTACGCCAGTCGCGCCCCAAGGTGTCAAGGTTGTATCCACGGTGTGGATACGGTGTGGATAAGCTGTGGATACGGTGAGACTCCCTTGAGCCCCGCTGTTCGCTTGCCGGCGCCGGCACCTGGAGTCGGCAGGCAGCGGCAGGGCGCGGGCGAGAGGCTTCGGCCCAGGTTTTGACGCTGAAGGTTATTTCTCCGCGTTGGCCAGGAAAGCCATGATTCGGGCGACGCATTCACCCACCGGGAGCTGAGCGGTTAGGAGTTCCATTTCGGGTTTCAGCGGCGGCTCGTAGGGCGCGCTCACACCAGTGAAGTCGCTGATTTCGCCGGCGTGGGCTTTGGCGTAGAGCCCTTTGGCGTCGCGTTGCTCGCAGACCTCGAGGGGGGCATTCAAGTAGACCTCGATGAACTGGTCGGCGGCCAGGCTGCGGCGGATTGTGTCGCGGTCGGCGCGATAGGGGGAGATGAAGGCCGTCACGCAAATGACGCCTGCGTCGGCAAAAAGTCTGGCGACCTCGCCAACGCGGCGGATGTTCTCGCGGCGGTCCTCGGGCGAAAAGGCCAGGTCGGCGCACAAGCCGTGGCGGACGTTGTCGCCGTCTAGGACATAGACCAGCTTGCCTCGCTCGAACAGTTCCCGCTCCAGCTCGGCGGCGATGGTCGTCTTGCCCGAGCACGAAAGGCCGGTCAGCCATACCACGCGCCCGGAATGGCCGTGGCGCAGGGTTCGCTGCGCGGCGGTTACCCGGCCTGCGGTCCAGTAGATGTTGGGGCTCTTGTGCAGGGAGTCGGCCGTGCGGCGCGGGTAGTTGCCGGGCAGGATCACGCCGCCGCCCGCGATGTCGAAGCCGTCCACAAGGACGAAGCGGCCCGTGACCGCCGCCTCGGAGATGGTGTCGAAGGCGACCGGGCTCATTGTTCTTAGCACAAGCTCGGCCGCTTCGTGGCGATTGACCACGGGCTCGCCGGGGCGTTCGACGGTTTGGAGCGTGGCGGCGTCAATGACCCGCTCGATTTTCTCAATCTGACACCGAGCCTCCTGCGTGGCGAGCTTGAGCCGGTAGTTCCGGCCCGGCGCGAAGGGGTGTTTTCCCAGCCAGAACACGCGCGCCCTGAAGCTGGTGAGCGCGTAGGGGGGCGTGTTCTCCAGGGCGCCGATGGCGCCTCGCTCCACGAACACCTGCTCGGTGAGCGTGACCCCGATGCTCTCGCCCGCCTCGGCGCAGTCGCGCGCGGGGACATTCCAGCGCTCAATCGTCTTCACGGCGCTGGTCTTGTAGCTCGGGGCGAAAACCAGCCGGTCGCCGACTTTGAGGCAGCCGCTCTCAACGCGCCCCGCCAGGATGCGCCGTTCGTCGAAGCGATACACATCCTGAACAGGGAACCGCAGCGGTTGGTTGCCGGGCGGCCGGGCAGCCTCGAATTGGTCCAGCGCCTCCACGACCGTCGGACCTTTCCACCAGGGCAGGTTTTTGCCGGGCGCGCTGATGTTGTCACCGTGGCGAGCGGAGATGGGTATGACGATGCGGGGCCGGAGGCTCAGTTGCTGGAGCCAGGCGCAATACTCAGTCTCGATGGCCCGGAACCGCTCCGGCGCGTAGTTCACCAGGTCCATCTTATTGACCAGCACAACGACCTGGCGGATGCCGAGGAAGTTGAGCAGGTAGCCGTGGCGACGGGTATTCTCTTGCACCCCTTCCCGGGCGTCTATCACCACCAGGGCCGCCTCAGCCTGCGCGGCCCCGGTCACCATGTTCTTGATGAACTCCTGGTGCCCCGGCGCATCAATGATGACGTAGCGCCGCTTGGTCGTGCGGAACCAGATTTGCGCGGTATCAATGCTGATATTCTGGTCGCGCTCGGCCTGGAGCGCGTCCATGAGGTTGGCCCATTCGAAGCCGACGCCCCGGCGCCGGGCCGCCTGCTGGAGTTGTTCGAGCCGGCCTTCGGGCAGCGAACCGGTTTCGTGGAAAAGACGCCCGATGAGCGTGGATTTGCCGTGGTCCACGTGGCCGAGAATGACGATTTTGAGCTGCTCGGCGGCGTTCATCGTCAACTACATGTAACCATCCCGGCGAAGTTGCTCGAAGGCCGCCTCGCTCTCCTGGTCCTGCGCCCGGCCGGCGCGCTCGGGTATCCGGGTGCGGCGCAACTCCTCGACGATGTCGTGCACGCTGCGGGCTCCCGACTGGACGGGAAACGTGCAGGGGAAACAGCCGATGCTCCGGTAACGTTCCCCCCGGGCGTTGGCGAAGTAGAGCGGGATGACGGGGATTTGCTCGCGCTCAATATACTCCCAGATGTTCAGCTCGGTCCAATGGAGCAGCGGGTGAATGCGGATGTGAGTGCCGGGCTCGAAGTCGGTCTTGAACTGGTCCCACAATTCCGGTGGTTGGTCCTCGACGCTCCACTCCATCTGCTTGTCGCGGGGGCTGAAGTAGCGTTCCTTGGCCCGCGTGGGCTCTTCGTCGCGCCGGACGCCGACGATGACGCCCGTGAAGTGGTGCGCCTGCAGAACGACCTGGAGAGCGTCCTTCTTGAGCGTGCCGCAACATTCGACGCGGGTGGCCTTGCCCTGCGGATAGGTGCGGCCGGCCTGGAGCGCTTTGTCGTTTCTGCCCACGAGCAGCTGGAGCTTCCATTCGCGGCAAAGCCGGTCGCGGTATTCGATCATGCTCGGGATTTTGTAGCTGGTGTCGATGTGCACCAGCGGGAAGGGCACGTGGCCAAAGAAGGCCTTGCGCGCCAGCCACAACAGCACTGTCGAATCCTTGCCGACGCTCCAGAGCATGGCCAGGCGCTCAAACTTGCTGAACGCCTCGCGCAGGATGTAGATACTCTGACTCTCGAGATCGTCCAGGAGCATAGGCAAGGCCCGGCTGTGGTTGGCTCGCGGCGCGGCGCGGGTCTTACTTGCTCGGGGGCTTGGGCGAGTCGGGCTTCTTGCCGAGGGAGAGCCCCTTGGGCGGCGGCACATTGCCGGAAGGCACGAACGTGCCCCAGGTCATCCCGGACTCGGGTTTATACTCCGCAGTCTTTCCCGGCACCGGAGGGATCCGAATCAGGTGATGGCAGGTAGGGCATTCGATCTGCCGGCCGGAAGCATCCGCGTTGCACTTCATATGCTGCTGACAATGGGGACAGGAGAATTTGAACTCGCTCATAAGTCTTCGACCTGAATTCGGCCACAGGATGTACTGCCCGCCCGAAGGGCGCAAGCCGCGCGATGCCGGCGGCAGGTGCCGAGGCGCCGCTGGACAAAGGCAAGCCAGGCCTCCGTCCTGGGTGGGGCCGCCACGCCGAGGCGGCTAAACGGTGGCGCTTTCGGCGAAAGCGCCCGGTCAGACTGAGGGATTACAGCGGCAATTTCTTTTGCTTTGAGGCGCAGCACGCTTAAACTCACGGGCAGTGAAAACGTTGATCCTTCCTTTCTTGGTGGCGTCGCTGTCGCTGTCGTGCGCGGCGCGAACTGAAGTCAAACTCGGAAACGAAGTCCTCGCCGAAGAGAACTTCAAGGTGCTGCAAGGCAAGCGGATCGGGCTGATTACCAATCCCTCAGGCGTCAACCGGAATCTGGAGTCCACGGTAGAGGTGCTGCGCGCTGCGCCCGGGGTGCAGTTGGTGGCGCTGTTCGGCCCGGAGCATGGAATTTACGGCGATGTGGAGGCCGGGGACAAGGTGGATAACCAGGTGGATGCGCGCACCGGCCTGCCGGCCTATTCGTTGTATGGGAAGACCCAGAAGCCAACGCCCGAGATGCTCAAGGGGCTGGACGCGCTGGTGTATGATCTGCAGGACACGGGCTGCCGCTCCTACACTTACATCACAACGATGGGAGTGGCGATGGAGGCTTGCGGGGAAGCGGGCATCGAATTCGTGGTGCTCGACCGGCCCAATCCGCTGGGCGGGGAACGGATCGAGGGGGCGATGCTCGACCCGCAGTTTCGGTCGGGCGTAAGCCGGTGGAACGTGCCCTATGTGTATAGCCTGACGTGCGGCGAGCTGGCGCGGATGATCAATGGTGAAGGCTTGAACAAGAAATCATGCCGGCTGACGGTTGTGCCGATGAAAGGCTGGAAGCGCTCCATGGTGTGGGAGGACACCGGCTTGCCCTGGGTGCCGAGTTCGCCGCATGTGCCGCATGGGCAGTCGGCGCTGTACCAGGTGGCGACCGGGATGCTGGGCGAGTTGATGAGTGTCAGCATCGGGATCGGCTACACGCTGCCGTTTGAGTGCGTGGCGTCGCCGGGCCTGAACCCGCACAAGCTGGCGGAAGCGCTGAACGCCTGCCACCTGCCGGGCGTCAAGTGGCGCCCCATCACCTACAAGCCGTATTACTTCACATTCACCAACCAAGTGATTGGCGGCGCGCAGCTTTATTTCAGCGATCCAAGGCGCGCGCCCCTGACGGCCATCAACCTGTACGCGATTGAGACGTTGAAGCAGGTTGGGGGGATTGACGCGTTTGCCGAGGCGGATAAAAGGAAAAGGGGGTTCGGCATGTTCGACAAGGTCAATGGGACGGACGCGACCCGCAAGGCATTGCAGGCGGGAACGCCGGCGGCGGAGGTTGTCGCCTCCTGGAAGGCTGGCGAAGATGCGTTCCGCAAGGCCCGCCAGAAGTATTTGCTGTACTGAGGGCGCGCGGATGGATGTCAGAAATCTCGACGAGGCGCCGGCTTTCACGACGATAGACGGCTCGGAGATTCGCGAGCTGCTGGCGCATCGCAATTCGGCGATTCGCCACCAGAGCCTGGCCGAGGCGCGTGTGCCGGTCGGCGGCAGCACCAGGGAGCACTACCACGCAAACGCGGAGGAGATCTACTACATCACGCATGGCCAGGGCAGGATCCGGATCGGAGAGGAACTGCGCGAGGTCAGGGCGGGTGATGCGATCGCGATTCTCCCGGGCCAGCGGCACAAGCTGTGGAATACGGGCAGTGACACGCTCCGCCTGCTTTGCTGCTGCGCGCCAGCCTACGAGCACAGTGACACGGTGCTCACGGAATTGTGAGTTGACCAGGCCGGGAGAAGCGCATTTTACTGCGGTCATGCGAGTCCTGTTCTCGGTCGCCTTGCTCGGCACGCTGGCTGCCGCTGGCTGCGTGGGGCGAACCGCCCCCGGCGCCGCTCGCAGCGATTCGAACCCCGCGAGGACTGGAGAATCACCTGCCAACCATGGTTTAATCATCACGCCGGACACTGTCCTGGTGGGCAAAGTTGCGCTGGTGGACGCGCCTGCCCGCTGTGTGGTTTTGACCTTCCCGATGGGCAAAATGCCGGCCGCGGAGCAGAAGCTCAACCTCTATCGGCGCGGACTGAGAGTTGGCGAGGTAAAAATCACCGGCCCGCGGCGAGAGGACAATATCGTGGCCGATCTGGTCGCAGGCGAAGCTTCGGTTGGCGACGAGGCGCGAGATCGCTGAGGCCTGGCCAATCGGAATCCCGGGGCCGTGTTGATGCCAGGCTGATGGAATATCAGTCGTTGGACTTTGCCTGGTCCCCGCCGATTGGCTCGGGGACCGCCTTGGACGCCTTGGACTGGGGCTGTTTCTGGTAAGGGGAGTGGAGATTGAAATAAATGCCGCAAAGCGGACGCGGAGTGTCGTTCTGGCTCAAGATGACGGTAATCTGTTTATCGAGAGCAATCCCGTGGCGGAGCTCCGGCCCGCGGTTTTGATAGGCCTTGATGGCCTTGTTCAGCAGAGAATTCAGCGCGGCCGCGAATTCCTCCGGGGTCTTGTTGAGGCACACGATATACTTCTCATAGGCCTTCATCGCTTCCGCGATCTCACGGGTGAACAGTTCTGCGGTCACAATCGCCAGCCTATGCGAAGCATGGGCCGAAGTGAAGACAAAAAGCGCCTGCGAACGGAAAGGCCTGGCCGCCGCCGGCTCAGGTGACGGCCTTGGGCCGCGCGCCGAACAACGCGGTGCCGACGCGCACGATGGTTGCGCCTTCCTCGATGGCCACCTCAAAGTCGCCGGTCATGCCCATGCTCAGGTGAGGCAGGGGAGCGCCGAGCAATTGCTCGCAACGTTCTTTCAACTCGCGCATCTGCCGGAAGACGGGGCGCACTGTTTCAGGATCGGGCGTCCAGGGCGGCACGGTCATCAGGCCTTGAATTTCCAGGCGCGGCAGCGCGTTAATGCAGGGCAGGTCCGCCAACAGTTGATCGGGGCGGCACCCGAACTTGCTGGCCTCGCCCACGGCGTTGACCTCCAGCAAGACCGGCACCATCCTGGCCGCCTGCTCGGCCCGCCGGTCGAGTTCCTCCGCCAGACGCAGGCTATCCACGCTTTGGACCATCTCGAAAAGCTCCACGGCATCCCGGCACTTGTTGGTCTGCAAGTGGCCAACCATATGCCAGCGTAACCGGCCCGGGCACAAAGGAATCTTGGCCTTGGCCTCCTGCACCTTATTCTCGCCGAACAAGCCCAAACCCAGGGCGGCGGCCGCGCAAACGACCTCCGGCGGCTGTCCCTTGGTCACCGCAACAAGGGTGACGGAGTCCGGCTGGCGTCCTGCGCGCGCGGAGGCGGCCTCAATGCGCTGTCGGACCGCCTCGACGTTGGTCTCTAAGTCCATGCGTGTAGGATAGCGCGACCGGGAATTGATGGACAGCTTATAGTGCGGTCTGCTCGTATGATGACTCGCAACCTCCCGTAGTCTGCTCTTCTCCTGCGCGGGCAATATCCCCGCCGTGCGGGACTCCCGGCCCTTGACGACCAACCCCCAACCGCGCCTTACCTTCTTCTAAGGCTCGTGATTGTTCGGTGGGCGTAGGAAAGCCAGAGCAGGCTCAGAAAGACGATGAGGACAATTTGACCGAGAACCGGAAAACTATAGATGAGGAAGGCAACCGCACCACAAACGATGGTGGCTTTGATCAAATCATAAACTGACATAACATTATGCTCAACATGCGTGTCGACCTCCGGCGGCTTCGCGCAAACATTGCTTCCAAAGCTGCCGTTCGTCCGAGCGCCACAACGAGTGTACCGTAAGCGAGCGCAACTCTCGTGCCAAGCGCAGACTTGATTATTTTGAATTCCATCTCCATAAGCTGCGTCCATTGGATATCGTCGGTTCTGCAGAACGCCGCGGGGCTCTTGCCCGCTCACCGGGCAGATGCAAACCGGGCATGTGGAAACTATGAAATTGATTAAGACCTTGGCCGTCCTGGGGTGCGCAGCCGTATTGCTGGCCGGCTCGGCCTCAGCCGCTGATCAGCCCCGGAAGAAGCTGACTTGTTGCGAACAGGCTGCCGCAGCCGGCAAGGAATGTCGGCACAAATGCTGCATGGCCGCCCACAAGGAAGGCAGGTCCTGCGAGAAGTGCAACCCCAACAAGGAAGACCTCAAGTCCCTCAAGAACGCCAAAAAGTCTGACAAGGCCGCAGCCAGGCCGAACTGAAAGGGGCGCGCCCCGGGGCAGAAACCCCCGATCAGCAGGACCGGCTGAAGTATTGGCACGGGTTATTGCGCGGCTGTCTGATGTTTCGCAGGGTTGGCTGGTGTCCCTGCCCCATGTGAATGCCTCCAGATTCCTCGTTTTTCCGCTTGCATCCCCGCCCGGGAGGCCTAATCTTACCCTCGCCTGAACGCCGTGTGTGCGGACGTTCATTGAGGCTGAGAAAGAGAAGTTAACGAAAAAACCTAACCCTCAACCTCCGTTGCCACCGCAACGTCTGGTCCGTTAGGCAATGGAGTCTCGGTAGGCCATGCGCTGACCAAGCCTCCCACTGAATCATCAGAAGCAAGTTAGTTATAATAATATGCTGACCATGGAAGAAGCCATGCGGCAAACGGGCAAATTGCCCTTTGCGGCCGGCAGTATCGTCAAAGGCACCATCATCGAAGTCGGAACCAAGGAAGTCCTTGTAGACATCGGTTATAAAAGTGAAGGGGTAATTTCGGGCAACGAATTTGAGGACATCAAAACGGTGAAAGTGGGAGACCAGATTGACGTCCTGATCGAGAAGTTGGAAGACAAGGAGGGCATGGTCGTCCTCTCCAAGGAAAAGGCCGAGTTCAAACAGAACTGGGAGCGTATCCTCACCATCTGCAACGAAGGCGGCACCATTGCCGGCAAGGTCAAGGCGGTCGTCAAAGGCGGCCTGATCGTCAACATCGGCGTCGAGGCCTTCCTTCCCGCCTCCCAGATTGACGTCATCATCTCCAAGAACCTCGCCCAGTACGTCGGCAACACCTACCAGTTCAAGGTCGTCAAAATCAACCAGGAGCGCCAGAACATCGTGCTCTCGCGCCGCGAGCTCATTGAGCAGGAACGCACCGAGCGCCGCCAGAAACTCCTGACCGAGATGACCCCGGGCGATATCCGCAAAGGCACCGTCAAGAATATCACCGACTTTGGCGCCTTCATTGATCTCAATGGCATTGACGGGCTGCTCCACATCACTGACATGAGCTGGGGCCGTATCGGCCATCCTTCCGAAATCCTCAAAGTCGGTCAGGACATCGACGTGGTCGTCCTCGACATCAATCGGGAGAAGGAACGCGTCAGCCTCGGGCTCAAGCAGAAGCTCGCCAACCCCTGGGACACAATCGAGCAGAAATACCCCGTGGGCGCGAAAGTCAAAGGCCGCGTCGTCAACCTGGTCCCCTACGGTGCGTTCGTCGAGCTCGAACCCGGCGTCGAAGGCCTCGTCCATGTCACCGAGTTGTCCTGGACCAAGCGCGTCGCCAAACCTTCGGACATGCTCAAGCCGGACCAGGACATCGAGGCCGTGGTCCTGGGCATCAACCGCGAGGAGCAGAAGATCTCCCTGGGGCTGCGCCAGCTCGAAGCCAACCCGTGGGACAAGGCCCAGGAAAAGTTCCCCGCGGGCACCCGCGTCAAAGGCAAGATTCGCAACCTCACCAGCTACGGCGCTTTCATCGAGCTGGAAGAAGGCTTGGACGGCATGATCCACGTCTCCGACATGTCCTGGACCCGGAAGATCAATCACCCCTCGGAAGTGCTCAAGAAGGGCGACGAGGTCGAAGCCGTTGTGCTCGAAGTGGACAAGGCCAACCAGCGCATCGCGGTGGGCATGAAACAGCTCACGCCCGACCCGTGGGAAGGCATCGACCAGCTCTACAAGGTCGGCGACCTTGTTACCGGCAACGTCACCAAACTCGCCAGTTTCGGCGCCTTCATCGGCTTGCAGCATGAAATTGACGGCCTGGTCCACATCTCCCAGATCAGCGAGGAACGCATTGATAAAATCAAGAACGTCCTGAAGGTCGGCCAGGAAGTCACCGCCCGCGTCATCAAGATTGACAAGAGCGACCGGCGCATCGGCCTCTCCGTCAAGGCCGCGAACTACTCCAACGAACAGCTCAAGGCCGAACAAGCTGCCCTGGATGCGCTGAAACCCGGCGAGGACCTCGTCGCCCTGCAGCACGCATTTGATGCCGCCGACGAGGCCAGGCAGGAAGAGACAAAGCAGGACGGAACGAAGTAGCCGTCAGAGGCTGATCGGACAACGGATTCCAGACAGGCGGGCCGCTGACGGCCCGCCTGTTCGTTCTCAGGCGCGCACGCCGCGCCCCGGTTCAGGGCGATCCTCTTTGCCGGCCCGCCTGAGAGGAGCGGTGAAGACTAGATCCAGGCTAATATCCGTTTGACGAGGCGGACGCTGCTTTGTAGATTGCGCCTCTCTCTGGCATCCAGAGTAGCTCAATGGTAGAGCAGCCGGCTGTTAACCGGCGGGTTGCAGGTTCGAGCCCTGCCTCTGGAGCCACCTCATTTTGGAATTCACTGCATTCGTCCTTGGAACACTCTTGTGGAAACCAGTTCAATGTGGCAATTCCACCAACTCGTCCGCAAGCCACTCGACGGTGCGTGAACCCAAAGGAAAAGCGGAAAGAGCCATGTACACCGTGCAGTGGGCACGGTGCAGGCGACCCTCCGGCTGCCTTCTGGCACTTCTTCGAGGTGCGGGAATGTCCGTGCTCCCTGCATGCACACGCGCTGATCGGCTACCTGCCCCTTGACAAAATTCAATGAATAACGCAGCCTATGCACGAGTCGTTCCCAGGTGCCGCTTGACGGTGCGCATCCAGACTCCCCAGCCCGGCGGTAAGGCCATGGCTGGAGTGGCGGAGTGCGGATGGGGCTGAGCCGCGGCTTGACGCTGCGGGCGGGTCGAGTGCGAGAACAGGGGACCCGAGGGCGAATCAAGGCCCAATGATGCTCCAATCATGCTCTAATCATGCTCTAATCATGCTCTAATCATGCTACCAACACCGTCCCAAACCGGGCCACGCACGGTCCAGACACCACCAAGGCGAACACCGCGGAAGGACTGCGGCGCCGCCGACAGCGGTTTGCCGTCGAAGCTGCGGACCGAGTCCGAGGCGTCTAGAATGTCGCTCACCGGGTCCTTCGCCTCGGCGAGGCGGGCGACACACCAAAGGACCTTGAGCCTGCGCCACTAGCGCCGGACAGGCTCGGGCTTCATCCTCACATGTTATCCTCACACTCATGACGATGCGCTTCCCACTCTCATCGCGGATACTGCTTGTGCCGATGTTCGGCGCGCTGGTTTGTGTTACCGCAGCGGAATTCGATCGTGCAGACTGGATCGCGCCGCCGCCGGGCACCGCCACCAACTTCGCCTCCTTGCTGTTCCGCAAGGAGTTTGTCCTCGACCGCCCGCCGCGGCGCGCTTCCTTGCGCATCGTCGGCCTCGGGGACTTCGATGCCCGCGTGAATGGCCGGCGGCTCGCCGACACCGGCATGAACCAGCCCTGGTCTCAATACGAGAAGACCCTCTATTATCGCGAATTCGACCTCTCCGAACTGCTGGCCAAGGGCACCAACTGCCTGGGCGTCATGCTCGGCAATTCCTTTTGGCACAACCCCGACCCGCCCCAGGGCCGCTATAACAAACACGGCCCTCAGCGCAAAGCCGAAGAGCCCTTCCTCCTCCGCGCCGAGATTCGCATCGAATCCTCCCGCGGCGCGCCCACGGTCATCGGCACAGACCAGACCTGGCGCGCTGCCAACGGGCCGCTCACGTTCTCCCACATCTTCGCCGGCGAGGACTTCGACGCGCGCGCACAGCAGCCGGGCTGGGACCGCCCCGGCTTTGACGACGGCGCCTGGCAGCCCGTTCGCCGGGTCGGCGCTCCCTCGGGCAGCTTGGAGCCACTGATCGGGCCGGGCATCAAGGCGTTCGCGCCCGACAGGCCCGTCGCCATAAAACAACCCGCTCCCGGCGTTGTCCTTTACAGCTTCCCCCGCAATACCGCCGCGCAGTTGCGCGTGGAGCTCTCCGGGGGCAAGGCGGGCGACCGCGTCCAGTTCCGCTGCGGCGAGCACAAGAATGCCCAGGACCGACTCTTCGGCAGCTACATCGTGGGATGCGAGATTGTCACCGACGGCCACCCGCTGGCGCACCAGTGGACGTTCTTCTACCTCGGCATGCAGTTCGTCGAAGTCACCGGCGCCGTGCCGCCGGGCGAACCTAACCCCCAAGGCCTCCCGGTCATCCGACGCCTCGAACTGGTGCCCGTGCGCGCCGGTTTGACCGACACTGGCAGCTTCCACTGCTCCAGCGATCTCTACAATCGCACCCATGACCTCATAGACTCCGCCATGCGCGCCAACATGAGCTGGGTCATGACCGACTGCCCCCACCGCGAGAAGCTCGGCTGGCTCGAATGCGCCTACCTGCTCCAGCCCAGCTTTCTCTACCGCTCGTGGGGCCGGGAATGGTTCGCCAAGATCGCTCGCGACGTTCGCGACGCGCAGGAGCCGAGCGGCCGGGTGCTGACCGTCGCCCCGAGCTATCCCGCCGGGCGATTTCCCGGCGCCTTCAACTGGACCGTCGAATGGGGCGCGGCGGCGGTGCTGGTGCCCTGGCAACACTACCAGTGGTTCGGAGGCCGGGAGATTCTCTCGGAGAATTGCGATCTTATGCGCCGTTTCACCGACTACATCGGGCGTGAGGCCAAAGACGGCATCGCCCCCGGCGGCCTCGGCGACTGGTACGACTATGGCCATGGCCAGCCCCCCGGCCCCTCGCGCTTCACCCCCACCGAACTCTCCGCCACCGCCACCTGGGGCCTCTGCGCCGACGCCGTGGCCCGCGCCGCCGAAGTCCTCGGGCGCGCCGATGACGCCAAGGCCTACCGCGAACTGCACGGCCGCATCGCCGCCGAATTCCAGCGCCGCTATCAGGACCCGGCCACGCGCAAGCTGCGCCACAACGGCAGCCCCCAATGCGCCAACGCCATGGCCCTCTGCGCCGGAATCGTCCCGCCCGCGGACCGCGCCCTGCTGGTCGAGGACATCATCGCCGACCTGGAAAAGCGTGGCTGGCAGCAGACGCCCGGCGACGTGGGGCATGTCTATTTCATCCGCGCGCTGGCCGAGGCCGGGCGTTCGGACGTTCTGCATCGCGTCTATTCCCGCACCGGCACCGGCAGTTACGGCGGCATTCTCGCCAAGGACCTCACCTCCCTCCCGGAAACCTGGGACGCCATGATGGACGGCTACCAATCCCTGAACCACTGCATGTTGGGCCATGTCATGGAGTGGTTCTACGGCTACGTCGGCGGCATTCGGCAGGCGACCAACAGCGTCGGCTGGCGCGAAATCCTCATCGCCCCTTGCCCGGGCTCCCTCACCAGCGCCCAGGTCAGCGTCGTCACCCCCGCCGGCCGCGTCGCCAGCCATTGGCGCAAAGACGGCACGACCTTTCGCCTCGAAACCGTGATCCCCCAAGACGTGAAAGCCACCGCCATCCTGCCTTCCGGTGCCCGCAAGAAACTGCGCGGCGGCAAGCAAACCCTTCAGGAGCGATGGCTCCCGAGCCCTGCCCCCTCGCCACTGGGCGAACCGTAAGATCCGTTGTTCCCGACCGAATCCCGCCTGGGCTCTGCGGGCCTAACCGGAGAATTCCATGTCCCGCACACAATGCCGGCAGCCCGGCGCGCGCCGCGTCAAAGCTAGAGCGTTTCCAGATGTGGTGTAGCCGCCGACGTCAGTCGGCCCACGCTGTGGAGGGAGGAGATGGTATGGCGCGGACTAACGTTCGCGGCTACAGAGTTGGTTAAAGCGCTCTAATGCGCCTTGACAACCTGCCACTGGCCGCGGACCAGCTTTTTGACCATCGGCGTGGCGGGAGGCAGGCGGGTGTAATCCAGAAAGTTCGCGTCGAAGGCCCATTTGCGGCTGGGGGCATTGTAGTAGGTGCCGGTTTGGACCCAGTAGTTGGTGGCGAACTGGCTGGGGTACATGACCACCATCGAACCGTTGTAGGTGAAGCTGATCGAACTGCTCCAGTCCTCGAGGAAGCGGGGGAAGTTCTCGACGCCGCCGCTGTAGTGGCGGACCCCGGTCGTGTTGGTAGGTTGGACAATGCCAGCCAGGAAGGCGGCATTGACGGTGGTGTTCACGGGGTCGCGGTCCTTGAGCGCCTTGGTGCTGTTGGCGTCCGACCAGGCGCCCGACAGCACCGTGATGGCATCGCCGACGAGCGAGGCCGGCTTGGTATTGGCCGTATTGGTGGAGCCGACGGTGGTCGTGGGCGCGTTGAAGTGCCCCTGGACATAGAGGGGATGCCGCGTGGCCAGGGTCAAGCCGTCGGACGGCAGGTGCCGGCCGTTGGAGACCCGCACCGCCGTTAGCTTCGTTGAATTGGCGCGTCTGTCGTCCACGTAAATCGAGTTCAGTTGCTTGTGAATCCCCAGCATCTTGCGGTTGTTGATCGCATAGCCGCCGTTGCTGCCCGAGATCTGCATCCAATTGGTCAAGGCGCCCACGTTGATATCCGTCACCTGCGTCCATTTCTTTTCACGCCCGTCGTAAAAGGAATTGGTGGTTTGGATGAAGGAGTATCCGCTGTTTCCGTTGGTGGCGACCTGGTCGGGGGGCACCTGGGTGAAGTTGTCCCACGCCCCCGTTTGCACAGTGACGTTGGTCGCGGTGGTGGTAATGATGAGGTCGCACTGGTTATAATAGCGCGCCTGCCCCATCGGGGAATTGCGATCCTCTCCGAAAGGCGGGAGTTCGGTGATTTCCTGGACGACCGACGGGCTGTTGTTGGTGGAGATCGGCAGCGTCAGGGAGCTGGCATAGGGGACGGGTGGGACGTGATAGATAGGCGGGGTAGCGCCGCCGCCCGTAGGATCGTACGGGGCGCGGTGGCCATAAATTTGGCCGGCCGCATCCACGCTCTGGGAGAACTCCAGGCTGGAGGGCGGCCCGCTGTAGAGGTTGCCGTTGCTGTGGACCTTCCCCGTCACCTTCATCGGGGCGCCCGGATTGATCTCCAGATCCAGGGTGTAGAAGATGGCGAACTGGAAGATGGGAATGCAGGCAAGCTGGAAGTTCTGCTCGACGGCTGCCGCCATGTCATACCGGGTTCCGAGCGGCCTGGCGTTTCCGCGCACCCCGCAACTGTAGGCCAGGCCATACAAGCCGGTGAATTGGGAGTCGAGGTTGGTCATCACCATGTTGGCCGAGCTGGTAACCCAGGTGGCGTTCAATGTGCCCGCGCCATCGCTAAACTCATAAGCGGCGGCCCAGTCGTTGGTCGGAACGAAGCTGCTATAGTAATCGAGCTTGCCGGGGCCGAAGCTTCCATTGAAGAAATCGCGGCTCATGTAGGCGAGGACGACCTCGGTGGCTGCCTCCGCCGCGGCGGTGGCGCCGTTGTAAGTGTTGTTGCGATCGTTCAGCACCGTGCCGGTCGAGGTCCAGTTGGCCGCGCTGGAATAGATGAGGATGCTGGCGCCCGCCAGGACCAGGACCATTATCAGGGCGTAGCCCTTTTGCGAACCGCGCTTGCGAGCCACCTTGGTGTTCATTGCATTCTGCCTTTGGTTGAGGGGTTACTCGATCCGCCGGCGGGTGACCCGGGTTTGGAGGTGATAGTAGTCAAAGAAAGCGCCGTTGCCCGCTCGCGCCACGGGAAACTCCCACTGGTAAAAGTCCAGGATCATCTTGATAACGCGGTTGTTCTGGTCGTTGGTCAGGATACTGCCGGCGAAGTCTTCCGCGACGAACGCGATCTGGTTGGTGAGGTAAGGAGCCAGGACCTGGACCTGGCCGCCGGCGCTGGTCGTCCGTTTCAAACTCTGGGTGGCGGTGTCCAGGAAGTAACGGATGAAGACATTGGTGTCGGTGGTGGGATGAATCTGCAGCGCGTTGCCCTGGTGGAGCTGCTTGGGGGCGATATGGGTGAAGCCGTTGCTGTCGCCGTTGCCAACATAGAGGAGCTTGCCGGAACGGATCTCATCCCGGACCAGGTTCAGCACTTTGCGGGAATGGTCGCTCGCGCTCAGCCGGGTGGAGGTGATGTTGAACATCTTCATGCCGAAGACTTGCGAATACACCACGCCGATGGTGACCAGCGAGAAGAGCGCCATCGCGGTCATGATTTCCGCGAGGGTGAAGGCCGAGCGAGGCGTTGTCCGCAGCGGGGAGGGGGCGGGGGCGGGAACTGGCGGCTTCATTGGTCGGCGGTGCGGAGGGTAACGACAGTGTTGGTGAACGGGCCGCGGCTTCTCACCCCGTTGCGGAGGCTCCAGACGCAGTCGGCGCGGAGTTCCCTCAGGGGTGGGTCCTGGACGACGGTGGTCACGCGAATATAATTGGTCGCCTGCACCGGCTGGCCCGATACAGGCACATCGAGAATCTCCACCTGCGTATAATTTGTGACTCCCAGTTCGTCCACGCTGGGCCAGGATTTGGGGTCCCACTTGGCCCCGCGGGCCTGCTCGACGCCCTGCATGGCCAGGGATTGGGCAGCGAGGGAGTAGGCGCTCCATTCAGCGCGGTCGGCAGTGAGCACGTAACCAAGGATCACTCCGCCGAAGGCTAAGGTGGCGATCGCAATGGCGACAACGACCTCCGCAAGTGTAAAGCCCTGAGCCAGGGGCTGGTGCTCCTTGGCCCGGCAACTGAGTACTCTCATACAACCACAACTCGAACCGCGCGAGCCAACCCAAGCATGAGACATGCCATGCGGCACCACCCTCTTGAGCTGCAATCGCAGGCGCGTGGTTCGAGCCGGCTATTGCGTCCAAGTCCTGGTTGGTGGAGGGGGATTACTGTCCATGAATCCGCCAGTCGTTTCCCAAGGCGTCGGCCCGCTGAGTCTTAGGCAAATCGAATCAGGCGGTGCAAATAAGCCAGAACAGGCCTGAATTCTAGACACCAAACGGGGCTTCCAACTGCGTTCTCAGGCGGGCGGTTTGGTCTCGCGCAGGCGCCACAAGGCGAAGAAGAATACCTCAATCAGAAGCGTGATTATCAATACATGCAGATCCATAAGGCTCACTCCCCGTCTCGCTGTTCTGGATCGTTCAGGATCACGCTGCAATCTTGCGTCGGCGCGGCCTGGCTTGCCATTCAGTTGAGTACGGACGGAGCGTCGGGCCATGGCCAGGGGGCGAATACGTAGAACCCGCTGGTCGAGCTATAGCCCGGATGTGTCGCCGGGCATTCCTCCTGGAGGTTGGATTCTTCCTGGTCTAATGCCTCATGCCAGTCACGGGCTTTGTCGTCGGGGAGAGCTTCCGAGCGCCAAATGCGACCGTGACAGTGCCGTTCGTCCAAACTTCGATAAGCCCTGAGCCTTGGCGCGGCTTGCAGGGGAAGGGCTTTTAGGCTACAAGCCACGAATGGCGAAGCACGGAATATACCTCCTCCCGGCTCTTACGTGGATGCTGATGATGGTTCCGCCGAGCCACGCTGCGCCCTCAACTCCTGCAATCACCGTCGCCGCCTACTACTATCCCTGCACGCACCCGGACCCGCGGTGGGACAAGGCGAAGTATCCCGGGTTCACCGAGTGGGACCTCATCCGCAAAGCCAAGCCCCGGTTCCCCGGCCATAAGCAGCCCCGGGTCCCGATGTGGGGTTACACGGACGAGTCCGACCCGAAGGTCATGGCCCACAAGATCGCTGCCGCGGCCGACTACGGCGTGAACGCCTTCGTCTTCGACTGGTATTACTACGACGACGGCCCGTACCTCGAAGGCGCCCTGGACCGCGGCTTTCTCCAGGCCACCAACAACGCCCGGCTCAAGTTCGGCCTCATGTGGGCCAACCACGACTGGTTCGACATCCAGGGCTACAATCCCGCCGAACCTTGCAAGCTGCTTTACCCCGGCAAGGTCACCCCGGCCACCTGGGACAAGATCACCGACCTCGTCATCGCGCGCTACTTCAAGCACCCGAGCTACTGGAAGTTTGACGGCAAACCCTACTTCTCGATCTACGAGATGAGCCTGTTCCTGGAGAGCTTCGGGTCGGTGGAGGCGTCACGGGCCGCGCTGGGTCGCTTTCGCCAGAAAGCCCGCGCGGCGGGACTGCCTGGCTTGCACATCAATGCCGTCCTCTGGGGCCGGCCGAACCTCCCTGGCGGCAAGACACCTGCCGACTGGCCCAGGCTCTGCACTGATCTCGCCCTCGACAGCCTGACCGGCTACACTTGGGTCCATCACGGCGCGCTCAACTACAGCACCTTCCCCATCTCCGATTACGTCCAGGGCCGTGACGTCTATCTCACGTTCTACGCCAGCGCGGTCACCAACTACCCGGTGCCCTACTTCCCGAACACGACCATCAACTGGGACAACTCGCCCCGCGCCCACCCCGACGCGAAGTGGGATAAGCCCGCCGCCCACGTCGTCAATCCGGTTATGGTCGGCAACACGCCCGCCGCCTTCCGCGAAGCCAGCCGGATCATCAGGCAGCGCCTGCTGGCTGCCCCGACCAACCCCAAGGTCATCACTGTCAACGCGTGGAACGAATGGCCCGAGGGCAGCACCCTTGAACCCGAACAGGAACACGGCTACGGCTACCTCGAAGCCATCAAGGCCGTATTCGGAATCCGGCAATGACACCTCAAGACCAATGTGGCATCATGCCGGCCCTGGCCAGAATTGTGCGCCAGGCCCGGCGGGAGACTAAACCATGAAGACCAAACTCATTTATCTGCCCGTGCCTCTGGTGGCGCTGGCGCTGTCGGCACTGGCGGTGGATTACAGTGGCACGTACCAGGGCGATCAGTTGACGATGACGCTCAAGGCTTCCGGTGGGCGCTACGCTGGGACCATCCAAATGGGCCAGCGAAAACTCCCTTGCACCGGGCGCGAGGTGGACAACCGTCTGCAAGGCACCTTCGAGAGCGAGGGAAACCAGTTCCCGTTCACCGCTGCGCTCCAAGGTGATAATACCCTCACGCTCGAAAGCGGCGGGACGGCTTACACGCTGAAGAAACAAACCGCCGCGGTGAACCCGCTGGCGCAGCCGATGGCGGCTAATCCCTTGGGCAAGCCGGCCGTTGTCCCGGCGGCGCGCGCTGCGACCAATAGCGCGGGCATCCTCCGTTTCCGAAAAGTCAGCATTAACGACCAGCCCAACATGATCGGCGGCGAGGCGCTCAGCTTTCTCGCACCGGTGGACTGGCAGGTGGAGGGCGGCATTGTGTGGCGGACGCATCCAACGATGCCCGCCTCGGTCGCCATGCGGGTCCGCAATCCCAAGGGGCTGGAACAACTTGAGAACTTCCCGACCCTGGGATTCAGTTGGGGCGGCTATCTGCCGGTCAGCGGCTTTCCGCAAGGCTCAATGTACATGGGCAACGAGGTGCAGCCGCCCGTCCGTGATGCCATCGCCTACGTGAAGGAGCGGCTCCTGCCGCTCGCGCGCGGTAACGTGCAGGCCAGGATTGTGAAGACTGAGGAGTTGCCCAAGCTGGCGGAAGCGGCGCGCCAGGCCGAGGCGGTGCCGCCCTTCGGCGGACCGCAGATGATCTTTACCGCCGGCCGTGTGCGCATCGAATACCAGGTCGCGGGCAAAGCGGTGGAGGAAGACCTCTACGGCGTGCTGAATACGATGGTATTGCCCACGGGCAACATGACCATCCAGGTCGCCGACAGACTCTGCGGCATGCGCGCGCCCAAAGGAAAACTGGACCAGGCTGCTAAGGTGTTCGAGACGATGATCCACTCCACGCGCATCAATCTCCAGTGGTTCAGCCAATACTCACAGTTGGTGCAGGCCCTCACCCAGGCGCAGATGAACCAAATCCGCGCCGCGGGTGAATTGAGTCGCTATATCAGCCGCACCAGCAACGAGATCAGCGACATGATGCGGCAGAGCTATGAGCAGCGGCAGGCCTCCCAGGACCGCATCAACCAGAACTGGAGCCAATACATGCGGGGCGTGGACGAGTACCGCGACCCGGTCGCCGGCCGGCCCGTCGAGCTGCCCAGCGGCTACCAGAACGCCTGGGTCAACGGCAGTGGCGAGTACATCGTTACCGACAGCGCAAACTTTAACCCCAACGTCGAACTGGACGGCAACTGGCAGAAGCTGGAGCGGAAGGAGTAGTGCCCCATTTCGGTCTTACAAAGCTCCAGACAATCGTCGCTACACAGCTAAGTTTAATATTATGCGCTTGAATCTCAGTTCACCACCAAGCCGCCAAACTCCCTCCCACTCCCGTTCCGAAAAAGACCGAGCCAGGGCGAGGGGGCGCTTTTCACTTGGAAGTTCATGGGCGCAATGCAGGTCGAGGGTTTGGAGGAGTATCTTCTTGCTTGCCCTGTCCGCCCTCACCTGCGCCGCCGCTGACACGAAAACCCTTTGGCAAATCGGCACTGCGGACCGTCACAACGCCGAGTTCAGCCTGGCCCCCAACGGCTATGAACGCTTCGCCGAGGATGGCTTCTTCATCGTGGGGCAATCCGACTCAAAAATTGACTGGCCCTACGTCCATCCCGGCCCGGCCGACCACTGGGCGGGCAACCGGTCCCATACCTACTCGATCCTGTTCTACCTGGAGCGGGCCGTTTCGCAGGGCACCTGTCGACTGGCGCTGGGCATGATTGACACACATTACGCGGCTGCGCCCGCGCTGCGCCTCGCAGTCAACGGCCAGTCGTTTGAGCGCGCGCTGCCTCGCGGCGCCAGTGACGCTTCGATCTTCGGTAACCCGGCCGCCGGGAAACCCTGCCAGCTCGCGCTCGAATTCCCCGCGGCGTTGCTCCGGGCAGGTAACAATCAAATCAACATCACCAGCACCGACGGAAGCTGGTTCCTCTACGATTCACTCGCACTTGATACCCCCGCTGCGGCGCAACTCGGCGCCGTCAAGGAGTTGACCGCCTTGATTTCCGCCCGGCCCCTGCCGGGCACCATCGAGCGCGACGGCCAGTCGTTTCAACGTATCGCCGCCGCAATTGCGCACGCCGGCGGACCGAAGGAAGTCGCGGTCCGGGTTGGCGAATTCGAGGCGCAGCGTCTGCGATTGAAAGACGGCCGTCAGGCTGTCGAATTGCTGGTGCCCGCTGTCAGCCGGCCGGTCCACACTACCTGTTCCGTGTTGGACGGACGCCGCCTCTTGTCCAGCCAGGCGGTGACACTCGTGCCGGGCGTGAAGGAAATTGTGGTGGTCTTCAAAACCCACTTCGACATCGGCTACACCGACATGGCCAGCAACATCGTACAGCGCTATCGGACCACTATGATTGACCAGGCGCTTGACGTGGTGGATCAGAACCGCGACCTGCCGCCCGAAAAGCAGTTTGCGTGGACGCTGGCCGGCTGGCCCCTGCACAAGATTCTGCAGGATTGGCCCGGGCAGTCCCCCGCGCGCAAGCAGCGCGTCGAACGGGCCCTGCGTGATGGACGGTTTGTGGTGCACGGCCTGCCCTTTACCACGCACACCGAGTTGCTGGAGGCCGAGGACCTTGTCCGCAGCCTTGGCTACTCCTCCCGCCTCGCCCGCCGCCTTGGCCTCGACCTCTCCCATGACGGCAAGATGACCGACGTGCCCGAACACACCTGGATGATGGCCACGATGCTGAAGCACGCCGGGATAGACTTTTTGATGATCGGCTGCAACGGCGCCAGCGCGCCCTTGAAAGTGCCCTGGCTTTACTGGTGGCAGGGCCCGGACGGCTCGCGCTTGCTCACCTTCTACTCGCCTGACTACGGCACACAGCTCGCCCCGCCGGAGGACTGGCCCTATCGGACGTGGCTGGCCTGCCTCCACACCGGCGACAACCACGGCCCGCCGCGCCCCGACGAAGTCAAGAGCGTGCTCGACCAGGCCGCCAAACATTTCCCCGGCGTGAAGATCCGCATCGGCCGGCTCTCCGACTTCGGCGACGCCATCCTCGCTGAGAAGCCCGACTTGCCCGTGGTGCGCGGCGACGCGCCGGACACGTGGATTCATGGACCCATGTCCGACCCCGCCGGCGCGAAGCTGGCCCGCAACACGCGCCCGCTCATCATCGCCACCGAAGCGCTCAACACCCAACTGCGCGGCTGGGGCCTTGAAGTGCCTAACAACGCGCCGGTCATCGTCGAAGCCTGTGAGCAAAGCCTGCTCTACGGCGAGCACACCTGGGGCGGGGCCATCTATTGGATCGGCAACAAACTCACCTACGGCGAGGAATTCAAAAAGGAGCGCGCCGCCGGCCGGTTCAATCGCCTTGAAGCCTCATGGGACGAACACACCGCCTACATCCGCAAGGCCCACGAAATCATTCCCCCGGCCCTCGCAAACGACCTGCATGCCCTCGCCCGGGCCGTGAACCTTGCAGGCCCCCGCGTTGTCGTTTACAATCCCCTCCCTTGGAGGCGCAGCGCTGTAGTTGACCTCGACACCTCCGGCTTCACCCCGGCCGCTCTCAAGCCTGCCGACAGCTCCGAAGCCTCCCCTGTGGACGCCGCCGGCGGCCGCCTTACCTTCTTCGCCCGCGACATCCCGCCGATGGGCTATCGCACCTACGTGGCCGCCGTCACAAGTCGGCGCCAACCCTGGTCAGTGAATGCGCCGACTGGCGTCGGCAACTACAGCCTGTCGGTCAAGACCCTGCAAAGCCCTTACTTCAGCGCCAAACTCGATCCCGCCCGCGGCATCATTACCTCCCTCGTGGACAAGCGCTCGGGCCGCGAGCTGGCCGGCAACTCCGACGGCCTGGGTCTGGGCCAGTACCTCCACGAGCGCTTTGACCGGGACCGCGTCTCGCAGTGGTGCTCCAAGTACGTCCGCGGCTACATGCACCCTGATTTCTTCAAACCCAACCAGCCGCCGTCCGACCAATTTCCTTACCAGGCCGCTTCGCCCAGGGATTTCAAGCTGCGTTTCGAAGAAACGGCCGCCGCCATCAACGCGGTCATGGAATCCACCGCTACCGCCACCCTGCCCGCGGTCACCCTCCGCCTCATTCTATACCGGGAACAACCCTGCGCTGATCTGGAAATCACGCTGCACGACAAGCCCTTTGAGCCCTGGCCCGAGGCCGGCTGGCTGTGCCTGCCGCTCAACGTCAACGAGCCGCAATTCCATCTCGGCCGGCTGGCTTCCATCATTGACCCCGCCCGCGATGTCATCACCGGTGCCAACCGCCATCTCTTCGGCCTTAACACCGGCGCAACCATGACTGACGAACGCGGTCGTGGCGTCGGCCTCTGCCCGATAGACTATCCGCTCGTCAGTCTCGACACCCCCGGCTGCTGGCGCTACTCGCTGGACTTTGTGCCGGAGAAACCCGTCGCCTACGTCAACCTCTTCAACAACCAATGGAGCACCAACTTTCGCCTTTGGAACCGCGGCACCTGGACCTCGCGCGTCCGCCTGTGGGCCATCGGCCGCTACGGCGCCGAGCCGGCCCTCATCACCCCGTCCCTCGAAGCGCGCTATCCCCTGCTCGCTGCAGTAGCCGACGGCGCGGGCCGCGCACTGCCCCCCACCCGGCGTGGCCTCGAACTTTCGCGCAAAGGCATCCTCCTCACCGCCTACGGCGCTAACCCCGACGGCCCGGGCACCGTTCTGCGTCTGTGGGAACATGCCGGCCAATCTGGCACCGTCACGGTCCGCCTGCCGGAAGGCAGCGCATTCAAGCAAGCCCAGCCCGTTGACCTGCGTGGCCGTCCCACCGGCAAACCCCTCCCCGTCAGGAACGGCGCAATCAAGGTGCCGGTCAACGCTTTCGCCCCGGTAAGTCTCGTCTTCGGCCCCACGAACTGATGCCGCTCATCGCGAGGTAGATTAGCGACGTGCCGCAAAGCGGGCGAGATGCCTGCGCTCCTCCGGCAGCTTCATGCATACGCGCTGCAGGCTCCGGGGCAGGCAGCCGCAGCAGTGGATTGTGAGGCATGGTCGTGTTACTATTATCCGATTGCGCTCAATAAACGGTCGGCTGAAGTAGTCCAAGAGAGCAGCGCAGAACAGAAAGACTGACAGCGAAATGAAGAAGCTGATGATAGCCAGCGTGGCGCTCCTGGTTGCGGGTGCCCTATCGGCCCGCGCGGCGGACGCCAAAGCGAACTGGGTCGCGAACTGCAGAGTATGTCACGGGTTGGACGGCAAGGGTAAGACCAAGATGGGCGAGAAAGCCGGGGCCAAAGACTACACGGATGCCAAGGTGCAGGAAGGCATGAAAGATGACAACATGTTCAAGGCTATCAAGGAAGGTGTGAAAGAAGGCGGCAGGACCAAGATGAAGGGCTTTGGCGACACGCTGAGCGACGACGAGATCAAGGCGTTGGTAAAGTACGTGCGTGACTTCAAGAAGTAGCCCTTTGCCGGCGCCGGGTTGTGGGGAGCCCCTGTTGGTCCCCAATTTCTGTTCATTGAAAGAACAATATAGGATTATGATTGGGCAAGGGACGGGCAGCAGAAATGCGGGGGGCGTTTAGATTCCTTTGCTGATATTTCGCTCAATATGCTGACTGGTATCGTGAATTAGTGGCCAGCCCCATGCGTCGTCTCTTCCACATGCCGCCGCAACTGGTTCGCATCGTCCCGCTCGTGGCGGGGGGGCGTGCTCCGGTGTCTGCCGTCCATCATTCTCACCGTGTTGGTCCAGTTATTTCTGTCAGAGAAACGGCCTTGCGCAGGCGACCTTGAGGTGCAAGCAGCGGGTGCAACCTAACTAATGAATTTCGGGCCGGGCAATTCCGGCGATGGATTCGCTTCCTCGCCGGGATGCGCTCCCAGCCTGGAAGAACAAGACCGGTAGAACAAACAACAGACAAATAGAAGTATGAAGACAGTAATATCATTCGTAATCGCCCTGTTGGCGATTCCGGCATTGTCCGTATACGCGGCCGACGCCAAGGCTACTTACGATAAGGAGTGCGCCAAGTGCCACGGGGCGGACGGCAAGGGCCAAACCAAGATGGGCAAGAAGTCGGGAGCCAAGGACTACACCGATGCCAAGGTGCAGGCCGAACTCAAAGACGACGCGGCCTTCAAAGCAATCAAGGAGGGCTACAAAGACAAGAGCGGCAAGGAGATCATGCAGCCCGCCGAAGGCCTGTCGGACGAGGAGATCAAGGGTCTCGTCGCCTACATGAGAAAGTTCAAGAAGTAGCTTTCGGTCCTGCCGGCGCACGCGCGCCGCGGGTAGTCAATGCAATTCAGGAAGCGTCCCTCTCTCCGTCGCGCGGGGAGGGGGATTCCTTTGACTCCGAGGCAGCGCGTTTGTACATTTGACCAAGGACGAATGCCGACTAACGCTCGCCAACTATGAGCCCTGATCCCACGCCCGCTCTGGCACCCAGGCGACGCTCCTCGGTATTCCGGAACTGGCTGAGCCTTGCGGGTCTGGTCGTGGTAGTGGGCAGTCTGTTTTCCTTCTTCCTGCTGCTGGTGCTGGATACGCTGGCTCAATTCTCCAATCCGTACGTCGGCATTCTGACTTACCTCGTGGCGCCGGCATTCCTGATGCTCGGCCTTTTCCTGGCTTTGCTGGGTGCCTTCCTACGCCACCGCCAAATCCTCAAGACCTCCGGCCCGCTCCCAGCGCTGCGGATTGACCTCACGCGCCCGCGCGACCGGCGATGGTTCGGTCTATTCCTGGCGGGTGGTGTGCTGTTTCTGCTGATCTCCGCCCTCGGCTCTTACCATACCTACCACTACACCGAGTCGGTTCAGTTCTGCGGGCAAGCCTGCCACAGCGTCATGAAACCCGAGTATGTCACCTATCTCAACGGGCCCCATGCCCGGGTGTCCTGCGCCGCGTGTCATATCGGCAAAGGCGCCAGTTGGTATGTGCGCTCCAAGCTTTCCGGCGCGTACCAGGTTTATGCCACCATGGCGGACAAGTATCCCCGCCCCATCCCCACGCCAGTCAAGAACCTGCGACCCGCCCAGGAAACGTGCGAGGAATGCCATTGGCCGCAGAAGTTTGTCGGCAACCTCGAACGCACCTACCACTACTTTCTCAGCGACGAGACCAACACCCCGTTTTCCGTCCGAATGCTGATGCACGTGGGCGGCGCCGACCCCACCCACGGGCCGGTGGGCGGCATCCACTGGCACATGAATGTTGGCAACAGGATTGAGTATCTCGCCAGCGACGAAGCGCGTCAGAAGATTCCATATGTCCGCATGACCGAACTGTCGCACGGCGTGGTGACTGAATTCCGCACGGCCAGATTCACCAATGCCGTGGATGAAGCCTCGCTGCGGCAAATGGATTGCATCGACTGCCACAACCGCCCCGCGCACCGCTACCAAACTCCCAATACCGCTGTCAATCTGGCCATCACCCTCGGCAAAATTGACCGCGGCCTGCCGCTGATCAAATCCAACGCGCTTTACGTGCTCACGGAGTCCTACACCAACGAAACGCAGGCCTTGCGGAACATCGCCACCACCCTCTCGGCGCGCTATCCGGGCGACCCGCGTATCCGGCCGGCGATTGAGGCCGTCCAGCAAATTTACAGAGACAATTTTTTCCCGGAGATGAAGGCCAGTTGGAAGACGTATCCGGACAACATCGGCCACAAGGACTGGCCGGGGTGCTTCCGGTGCCACGATGGCTTGCACAAGACCGCTGACGGAAAACGAACCATCGAAGCCAGCGACTGCAATGCCTGCCACACCATCCTGGCGCAAGGCAGCGGCGCTGAACTGGATCAACTCACCCCCAAAGGCCAGAAATTCAAACATCCAGGCGACGAAGTTGACGGAGACTGCAATGACTGCCATACCGGTGGACTATAGGAACCGCGTTCGACGACTGAAGCCCTTGCGCCTCATTGTCATTCTGTTCGCGTGGTGCGGGATAGGGTTGCTGGCCGCCGACAAGAGCCCCAACAGCGGCTGCCTGGATTGCCATTCGGATAAGACCCTGACCAAGACTACCGCCGCGGGCAAAGAGGTTTCCGTGTTCGTGGATGAAGCCAGGCTCGTGGGGAGCGTCCACAAGACCAATACCTGCGCCGATTGTCACGCCGACATTACCTCAAAGCACCCGGACGACGAGGTGCCGGCGCAGCCGCCCAGTTGCGTCAAGTGCCACGAGAATGAAGCGAAGGACTACTCTGCCAGCATCCATGGCGTGAGCCACAAAATGGGCGCCTCCGGCGCCGCCAATTGCTGGGATTGCCACGGTGCCCACGACATTCTGCCTTCCCGGGACCCCGCATCGCCTGCCTTCAAGTTGAACCTGCCCGGGACCTGTGCCAAATGCCACAGCAACGCCGGTCTCACCAAAGAGTATAAGATGAAGTATCCGGAGGCCGCGTCGCAGTACCTGGACAGCATCCACGGACGCGCGCTGCTGAAAATGGGATTGATTGTGGCTCCCTCATGCAATGACTGCCACGGAGTCCACGACATCAAGCGCGCCGTTGACCGCGACTCGCCCATCAACAAGGTTAACGTCGCCAAGACCTGCGGGAAATGTCATGTCAAGGTCGAGGACATCTACGAACAATCTGTGCACGGCCAACTGTTGGTCAAAGGCGACAAGAACGGCCCGGTTTGCACCGATTGCCACACCGCACACGAAGTTGAGCCGCCCACGACCGGGCATTTCAAAATGGCCAGCGACGTCCGCTGTGGCAAATGCCACCAGGACCGTCTGACCCATTACCGCGACACCTACCACGGCAAGGCCATGGCGCTAGGCAAGCCGAATGTCGCCTCGGATGTTGCCGCCTGCTACGACTGCCACGGCCACCACGACGTCCTGCCCCCATCCGACCCCAGATCGCGCCTCTCGGAGACCAATATCCTGGCTACCTGCCAGCAATGCCATCCTGGCGCCACGGGCGGCTTCACCGAATACAAGCCGCACGCCAATCCCTTGGACGGCAAGAACTACCCGGTCTTGCACGGCACTTTTCTGTTCATGACAGCGCTGCTGGTCGGCGTGTTCGTGTTCTTTGGCGGGCACACCCTGGCGTGGCTATTCCGCGCGCTTTACCTCTTTCTGCATGATTCCAAAAGGTTCCGCGAAGCCAAGATCAGCTCCCAGGAGGGCGGGGAATGGTTCACCCGCTTCCTGCCTTTTGAGCGTTTCCTGCACTTTCTGGTAGTCACCAGTTTCCTGCTGCTGGTGATCACCGGCATGCCCCTCAAATTCTATTATACCGATTGGGCCAAAACGATGTTCAGCATCATCGGCGGGGCGGAGACGGCCCGTGCCTTGCACAGGCTGGGCGCTATTGTGACATTCCTCTACTTCGGCTTGCACTTGGCCTCTCTGCTGGGCAATTCCTGGCGAGGTCGCGGGAAGATCCGCGACCCCCAGACCGGCAAGCCCAGCCTGAAACGACTCCGGCAAGTGCTGTTTGGTGCGGATTCAATGATCCCCACCCTGCAGGATTGGCGTGATTTCGTCGCCCATAACAAGTGGTTCTTCGGCAAGGGCCCCAAGCCGCAGTTCGATCGTTGGACCTACTGGGAGAAGTTCGACTACTTCGCCGTGTTTTGGGGCGTCGCGATCATCGGCGCATCCGGGCTGGTCATGTGGTTCCCCACATTCTTCACCCGCTTCATGCCCGGCTGGATCATTAACATCGCCCTGATCATTCATTCGGATGAGGCGTTGCTGGCCGCCGGCTTCATCTTCTCCATTCACTTCTTCAACACGCATTTCCGCATCGAGAAGTTCCCCATGGATACGGTGATCTTCTCCGGCCGGGTATCAAAGAACGAAATGCTGCACGAACGTCGCCGCTGGTACGACCGCCTGGTGGCCGAAGGCCGGCTCGAGGACTATCGCGTGCGCGACGAATGGCTGCGCTGGAAGGCCATTGCGCGGTCCTTTGGCTACTTCTTCTTCGGCTTGGGAGTGCTCCTGCTGCTGCTGATCATCTACGCCATGATCACCCGCCTGGTGCACGGCGGATAAGCCAAAATATGCGAAGTGAAGGCCAAACCATGTAGAGCGGTTTGGCCCGGCGGCCGCCATGCTGAGCCAGTATGGGTTTTCAGCGACCCCGCGCAATACTAACGGCCCTTATCCTGTTCGCCTTCAGCGGGCTGACAACTGCGGTCTCTGCCGCCGAACCGATAAAGGACAACGAGTGTCTGGAGTGTCACGGGGACAAGACGCTGACCAAGACTAACGCCGCCGGCAGAGAAGTCTCCCTGTTCGTTGACGCAGCCAGGATCGCCGCTTCGGTGCACAAGACCAACACTTGCGCCAGTTGCCACGCGGACATCACCTCCAAGCATCCTGATGACGAAGTCCCGGCACAGCCAGCCAACTGCAAGCGGTGCCATGAGCAGCAGTCCGAGAGCTACGGTGCCAGCGTCCATGGCTTGGCTCTGGCCAAAGGACAGACGAGCTCTGCGACGTGCAGCGACTGCCACGACGGCCACAGCATCCTGCCTCCCACGTCCATCGAGTCCCCTTTGCATTTCTCGCGACTGGCGGAGACGTGCGGTGGTTGTCACGACCAGGAAGCCAGGGATGTGGAGGAAAGCGTGCATGGCAAGGCCGTTGCTGCCGGACACCGGGAGGCCCCAACCTGCACGGATTGCCACTCGGAACATAAGATCAAAGCGCTCAAAGACGACTCGTCACTAAAGGTCACGGTCGAGGTTTGCAGCCAATGCCACGCCTCCGAGCGCTTGAATACGAAGTACAACCTGCCCCCGGATCGTGTAAAAACCTTCTTCGAAAGCTACCACGGTCTGGCAACACAGTATGGTTCGACGCTGGCGGCCAACTGCGCAAGCTGCCATGGCGTCCACAAGATCCTGCCTTCCACCGACCCGCGCTCCAGCATCCACAAAACCAACCTGGTGGTGACCTGCGGCAAGTGCCATCCGGGCGCGACGGACAAATTCGTCCAGAGCAAAGTGCACGTGGACACTGAGACCACCGCCGTCAGTGGCGACATCGGGGAGCAGATCAGCGGTTGGGTGCGCCGCATTTACCTGGTGCTGATTGTGGCCACGATCGGCTTGATGCTGTCGCACAACTTGCTGTTATTCGCGAAGAAGGTCCGGGCACGCTACCGCGCCGCCGATCTCTCTGTTCTGCGGATGAGCTTTTCCCAGCGGGCGCAACATCTCATCCTGGCCGCCAGTTTCATCGTCCTCGCCGTGACGGGCTTTGCCCTGAAGTTCCCGGATTCGTGGATTGCAAAGATCCTGGGGTCCAACGAGATGTTCCGCCGTTGGAGCCATCGCGTAGCTGGCGTTGTGCTCCTTTTGGTCGGCGCTTATCACGTAATCTACCTGTTTGGCACTCGAGAGGGGCGGCAACTGGTCAAAGACCTCCTGCCCGTCGGGAAGGACCTAAAGGACGTAACCGACAACGCACGGTACCTGGCGGGTCTGAGCGCGGCTAAACCGAAGTTCGCCCGCTTCGGCTACGCCGAAAAAGTGGAGTATTGGGCGGTCGTCTGGGGCACCATCATCATGGGGGTCACGGGCCTGGTGATATGGTTCAAGATTGACGTCACACAGGTCCTGCCGCGCTGGGTGGTGGATGTAGCGGTAACGATCCATTATTACGAGGCCATTCTGGCCTGCCTTGCGATTTTGGTCTGGCACTTCTACCACGTCATCTTCGATCCGGACGTTTATCCACTCAACTGGGCCTGCTGGAATGGGAAGGTCTCGAAGCATTGGCAGGAGGACGAACATCCGTTCGACCGGACGCCAACCCCAGATCCCCCGCCAATAGCGGACCAGGAGTCCACCCCTGGCCTTCCGACCGCCGACGGCGGCACTTAGCAAACTGACTGATGCGCCCAAGTTGCTGGCCGTGAAGGCCTAAATTCCGGTTGTTCGTGAATCTACGGAGAGCATCTACAGCGATTCTTCGTCTTGAACTCCCCTTCTCCAGCCCCCCTCGCCGGACCGGGGATGATGCCGCCAAGATGATCGCACGCTGGCATTGGCCGGCGGCTGGCTGGAGAATGGCTTGGTAGTGCGGGCAGGCCCCGGTGTGTATCCCATGGGGAGCGCTCCCCATGGGATACACACCGGGGCACCATCGTGTCGTCACCATAACCCCAAACCAAAGGTGCCAAGGTCAGCGGGCACTGGATATGGCAAACTGGCAGCAAAACTGTCCCAAATATGGACAGTGAGTTCCGGGAGGCCATCTGGGCTGCGCGGGGGACAACCACCGTTGGCACTCCCAGAAAATCCGTAGGAATTCTAAATTCAGGGTTTTTAGGTTCTAGCACTTGAAGGAGCGTTGGGCGAGCAATTCGAGGCC
>DAOTCE010000046.1 GCA_035452965.1 Candidatus Paceibacterota bacterium
ACTAACGTGAAGCGGACGCAAGTACACGGTGTCCAAAAAATGGGGGGAAGGGAACTCCGCGTCGTTGTTGTTCCCCCTCCCCGGCCCCCTGGGAAAAGCCTAGTCGCCGTTCCCCTCCCTGTGATTTAGCCTTCCCCTCGTCAATCGCGCCGCGGTGCGGTGTGGGTTGACCGGCAAAAACACAGTCAGCCGCGGACGGTGTTCGCGGCGAGTTGCGGGCGGGGCTTGCAGGTCAGGCTGTGTGGCTGCTTCCAAACTCGGTTTGGTCCTTTCTCGGTGAGGAGGGGTTCGGTCGGACGCGCGAGAGCGTCGTCCGAACAACAACTCGGTTGAGAACAATAGTGTTCGGGGACAAATCCCCCGTACAGCGCCGGATGTCGGCAATCGGTGAATCGGTTTCGGGTTTCGGGCCTCGGATTTGTTTCGGGCTTCGAGCTTCGGTTTTCGGATTTCACCCCTCGCCCTGCCTCCGGCCGGATAGGACCGTATATGCACGACGAAAAAACCGTTCAGCGTTTCATAGAACTCCGCTCCCAGGGGTGGACCTACCAGCAGCTCATGGCCGAGTTGCATGTCTCCAAGCCCACCCTCATCGGGTGGAGCCGCAAATACCAGTTCCAGATCCAGAACCTCCGGGCCATCGAGCTGGAGGCTCTGGCCGAGAAATGGCTCGCCTCCGTTTCCGATCGCGTCAGCGCTCTCGGCGAGCAACTGCGCCGCGTCCAGACCGAACTCGCCGGCCGGGATGTGAAGGATCTCTCCACCGCCCAGCTCTACTCGCTGGCCCGCAGCCTGCGCCGCCAGATCGAGGCGGCGACCGGCCCGATGCGGTTCACTACCCCGGTGTCCGAAATTCCGTCCGGCGAATACCACGACCAGGTCCAGGACTGGCAGGGCTGAATGGCGGTAAAGAAATGGTAAAGAAAAGGTAAAGTACTTGGCTGCCTGACTATGCTCAAACGCCGCCATACCTGCCGGCCTTCGGCGCACTCCACCGTCCGGCATGCCACCCGCGCCGCTTTCCGCGTGCGCTGGCGCGCGCCGGACGACTTGCGGGTCGCCCTGTCCGCCTTTCGCCGCGCCCTCCGCTGCCATCACCGCCTCGCCCGGCTTGCCCCTCGCTTCTTCGACTCTGTGATCGTCGAGCGCGAGCGCCGCGAGCGCGAGGCCCGCCAGCGCTGGATGGCCGAGTGGGAACCCGTCCTGGCCCGGGTCTATGGCTGTGAGCCCGAGCCGCGCAATCCGGGACTTGACCTGCCGCCCCTGCCGCCAGCGCAAACGCAGCGGGTGGTGGAGCGCGAGCTGGCGGCCTGGGCGTTCTGGATGAGCGCCGGGCGGATGGCCATGGACCGCTACCAGCAACGGCGTCCCCATGACCTGATGGATTTGAGCCGGCTGGCCCGTTTGCTCGACATCGGCTTCGAGTTCGGCCGTCTCGCATGTGGTTTCGACCCCAGCCAGCCGGAGCCCGAGTCCGACAATTACGACGCAGCCCGGGCCGATCTCAAGCGGGCTTACGGACACCAGTGTGATTCGGCATCGCCCGGCGCCGCCTCACCGCCCGCATCCCCGGCGCAGCAGTCGAGTCAGGCCCCAGGCTCCGGACTCCTCCAGGCTGGGCCTGCCGAATCCAAGGGCAACCTGCCTCCTCCAACCTTACCTCCACCCTCGTCACCCCCGGATTTCGCTTCGCCGCCCATCGTGCCGTCCCAGCCTGCGCCTCCTCGACGTGATGCGTGGAGCCGTTGGGCCAGACATCTGCGCCGTTTCCGTGTCCAGCATCCATGAGTCCTTTGCGCCCTCTTTCTGGACAATTCGCCGCTTCTCTGCCCACCCCTCCCCATCACTCCATCACTCTATCACTCCGTTCGTCCACCACTTCACCCTCCACCTTCCAGCCTGCAGTCTTCCGCCTCCCGCCTCCACCAGTCCACCACTCCGCTTCACCCCTGCCGCAGCAGCGTCGCCGGGGACACCGTGACCTGGCACTCGGGGAATCCCTCTCGCAGGAACCTCACCAGCGTAAGCTCAATCGTTCCCAGCACCCGTTTCTTCTCCTCGTCTTCGGACAGCGCCTCGTCAGCGCTCAGCTTGTAACCCGCCAGGCGCAGCACGCTGCCGGGCAGGAAGCCTTCGATCTCCACGTGGCCCGATGCGCGCGACTTGTGCCCCGCTGCGTTCCACAGGCGCACGTGCGGCTTCAGGATCAGGTGTTTTGCGTGTGGCTTCAGCACACCTTCCCGGCACAGGGCTTCGAAATCCTCCACCGGCAGCGCCAGGTCTTCCACCGGCGCCAGTGCCGGCTCCGCCAGGCCGTATATCGAGGCGTTCAACGGCGACACCGAGGGCCGCATCATCGGGAAGAAGATGACGTCGTCAATGATCTCCTGTTCCGTGAAGATCATGGCCATGCGCTCGACCCCCGGCCCGATGCCCGTGGTAGGCGGCATGCCGTATTCCAGCGCTTCGATGAAATCGAAGTCCAGCGTATGGAACTTGCCACTGTCCCTTTCGTCCGCGCGGTAGGCCTTCCGCCAGGTCTCCAGCAGGTGCACCGGGTCGTTCTGCTCCGACCAGTTGTCCCCGCACTCCATGCCGGCAATGAAGATCTCGAACCGCTCCGCAAACCGCGGGTCCGCGGCCAGCGGCTTGGCCAGGGGCGAAATCTCCACCGGGTGCCCATAGACCAGCGTCGGCTGGATCAGGTCTGGCTCCACCCCCTCGAACGCCTTCACCAGCGCCTCGCCCACACTGGGCTGCGCCTCGGTAATGCCCAGCGCCGCCAGCTTCGCATTGGCCTCCGCCACCGTCTTGATCTCGCGGAAGTCCACCCCCGTCTTCTCCTTCACCGCCTCGGCCATCGTCACCCGCCGCCACGGCTTGCTGAAGTCAATGACATGGCCCTTGACCTTGAACTCCGTCCGCCCGAACACGGTCGTCGCCACGTGCCGGAACATGTCCTCGATCAGGTTCATGTTGTACTCGTAGTTTTCGTAGGCGGTCATGGTCTCGACCATCGAGAACTCAGGGTGGTGGCTCCGGTCAATGCCCTCGTTCCGGAAATACCGGCCGATGGTATAGACCTTGTCAAAGCCCGCCACGATCAGCCGCTTAAGGTAAAGCTCGTGCGAGATCGCCAGGTACATGTCGCACCCCAGCGCGTTGACGTGCGTCTTGAACGGCTTCGCCGTCCCGCCGCCATACTGCGCCTGAATGACGGGCGTGTTGAACTCCAGAAACCCGCGCCCGTTCAGGAAGCCGCGGATTGCTGCCACCATTTTGCTCACCGCCGCAAACCGCTCATGCGGCTGCCGGTCCAGGATCAGGTCCAGGTAACGCTTCCGCAGCACCAGCTCCCGGTCCTTCAACCCGGACCACTGGTCCGGCAGGGGCCGGACGGACTTGGTCAGCAGCCGCAGGCGCTCCACCAGCACGCTAATCTCACCGCGCTCGGTCCTTACCACCTTACCGGTCGCTTCCACCACGTCCCCCAGGTCCAGCAGGTTCAGGTCGCTGTAGCCCAAGATGCTTTCCGCCGCGGCAGTCGCCTGCACCAGTTGCCGCCGCAGGAACAACTGAATCCGTCCTGTCTGGTCCTGCACATGCCCGAAGGCTAGCGCTCCCTGCTTGCGCCATGACATCAGCCGCCCTGCCACCGTCACTTCCTTGCCTTCGTGCCCGGCAAAGTCGTTGAGTATTGCCTGGGCGTAGTGCGTGCGCCCGCTGCGCGAAGGATAAGGGTTCAGCCCCAGCTTGCGCAGGGCCTCGGCCTTGCCCAGCCGAACCTTCCTGATCTCCGTTAACGTATTGGTTGACACGCCGGGAGTTGTAATGCTGTTGGGCCTCCCCGGCAAGTCTGGCTTGCCGCCGGCAACGTAACGCGGGCTTCAGGAGAACCACCCTCATATTCCCTCATGAACCGCAAAGTCGTCGAGAATGGCTTGGGCAGCGGTTTGGGGATTGTGACGCCCGGCAGGTGCCATTACTCTGCCTTCGACATTATGAAGACCTGCGCCGATTTGTTTCTTCACCTGCGCCGCCTGCCGGTTCTTGGCACCGCGGTCGTTTGCGGCCTGCTGGCGTCCTGCGGCAACAAGACCGAATCGCCTCCCCTGCCACCCGCCCCGCGGACCAATGCGGCGCCCGCCGCGGCGGCTCTGTCGCCCGAGCTGGCGAAGCTCGTTGGCCAGTGGGAGCGCCCGGACGGCGGCTATGTGCTCGACATCAAGAGCATAGACGCCAGCGGCAAGGTGGAGGCGGCCTACTTCAACCCCAACCCGATCAACGTCTCCCGGGCCGCTGCCTGGCGGGACAAGGGGGCCAGCAAAATTGTCGTCGAGTTGAACGACGTGGGCTATCCCGGTTGCACCTACACGCTGGAGCACAACCCGCAGAGCGACCAGCTCTTCGGGCAGTACTTTCAAGCCGCCCAGCAACAAACCTATGAGGTCGTATTCACGCGCTTGAAGTGAACGCTGCTCGACCGAATCCAGTTTGACCCAATACCTATGAAACCCATCACTCGCCGGGAATTCACTCGCACCCTCGCCGCTGTCGGCACCACGGCCGTCATGTCCTCCGTTCGGGTTCTCGGCGCCAACGACCGCGTCCGCCTCGGCTTCATCGGCTTGGGCAACCGCGGCGACCAGGTGCTCGACGCCTTTCTCAAGCAGAGCGACGCCGAAGTCGTCGCCATCTGCGACATCTACGAGCCCTACCTCGACTTTGCGGCGCAGAAGATCGGCACGAGCCTCAAGCGGTTCAAAGACTACCGGAAGGTGCTAGAGCTCAAAGACGTTGACGCCGTGGTCATCTCGACGCCCGACCACTGGCATGCGCTGCAGACCATCCACGCCTGTGAGGCGGGGAAGGATGTCTATGTGGAGAAGCCGACCTCACTGCGCGTCGCCGAAGGCCGCGCGATGGTTGCGGCGGTGAAACGCCACGGGCGGGTTTGCCAGTCCGGGCTGCACCGGCGTTCCTCGATCGTGTGCCGCCAGATGGCGGAGTTCGTCCGCGCCGGCGGCCTGGGCAAGGTCACGGGCGTGCGCTGTTTTCACATTCAGAACGAATGGCCCAAGGGCATCGGCAATCCGCCCGACACCCAGCCGCCGCCCGGCCTGGATTGGGAAGCGTGGCTCGGCCCGGCGCCCAAAGTGCCCTACAACCGCAATCGGGGCCTCTACCAGTTTCGTTGGTTCTTCGACTACAGCGGCGGCCAGATCACCAACAACGGCATCCATTACCTCGACCTGATTCAATGGGCCCTGGGGCAGGATGCCCCGCTGGCCGTCACCGCCATGGGCGGCAAATTCGCCGTCAACGACAACCGCGACGTGCCCGACACCATGGAGGCCCTCTGGCATTATCCGGGCGATACGCTGGTGAACTACACCCAGTTCAACGGGAACGGCGCGGGCGCGGCGGCCAAACCCTGCGAGATCGAGTTTCGCGGCACCAAGGGCACCCTTTACTTCCGGGGCAATGGCTGGGAGGTGGTGCCGGAGAACATCACGCCCAACGAGTTTCCCTGCCGCATGCCTAACAACCGCAGCATCGAGCGCGGCTGGCGCACGGGCGAAGCCCCGATGATCGAGGCCAAGAAAGTCACCGGCCGCGGGGATACCGCCGATCACGCCCGCAACTTCCTCGACTGCGTCAGGAGCCGGGCCACCTGCAACTCGGACATGGAAAGTGCCCACCGCAGCACCTGCGCGACGCTCATCGCCAATATCGCCCTGCAGACGAAGGCGCACCTGGAATGGGACGCCCGGGCCGAGAGGTTCACCAACAACCCCGCGGCCAACAAGCTCCTGCGCTACGACTACCGCCCGCCGCTAAAGGCTCCGGCGTGAGGTAACCGAAGTGCGAACGGCTGCATCATGCGTCGGCAGCAAGCAAACTTGGACTGCGGTGGCAGAGCGCAGCGCCGACACCGCTTTGTGGCCCGGGTAACTCCAAACGCGGCGGCACCACTCACGTTATGAATAGCCGATGCTCGCTTGTTATCTCCCTCCTCTGCTGCAGTCTTTCACTCGCATTCGCCGGTGCCGCGGCGCCGCCCAACTTTGTTCTCGTGATGGCCGACGACCAGGGCTGGGGCGACATGGGTTACACCGGCTATCCGGGACTCAAGACGCCCAATTTCGACGCCCTCGCTCGCGAAGGCCTCCGATTCGACAACTTCCACGCGGCCGCGCCCGTCTGCTCTCCGACCCGCGGCAGCGTGATGACTGGCCGCACGCCCAACCGCTTCGGCTGCTTTTCCTGGGGCTGCCCGCTGCGTCCGCAGGAGACCACCATCGCCGAGGCGCTTAAGCCGGCCGGCTATCGCACCGGCCACTTCGGCAAATGGCACCTCGGCTCTGTCCAGAAGAACAGCCCCGTCAACCCAGGCACCAGCGGCTTCGACACCTGGGTCTCGGCGCCCAACTTCTTCGACCTCGATCCCATCCTGAGCGACCAGGGCAAAGCCGTGCCGTTCAAAGGCGACAGCTCGGACATCACCGTGGACCTCGCCCTCAAGTTCATCCGCGAGTGCGCGCGGCAGCAGCAGCGCTTCCTGGCTGTCGTCTGGTTCGGCTCGCCGCACGGGCCGCACCAGGCGCTCCCTGCGGACGCTGCCTTGTACCCCGACCTGCCCAGGGAAAAGCAGCATTTCTGCGCCGAGATCACCGCCATGGACCGCGCCTTCGGCAAATTGCGCCACACGCTTGGCGAGCTTGGCCTGCGCGACCAGACCGTTCTCTGGTATTGCAGCGACAACGGCGCCCTGCCCAAGGTCGGCTCCGCGGGCGGACGCCGCGGCAACAAAGGCCAGATCTACGAAGGCGGCCTGCTCGTGCCCGCCCTGCTCGAATGGCCCGCCCGTGTGCCCCAGCCCCGCGTCGTCACCGTTCCCTGCGCCACCTATGACATCTACCCCACGCTGCTGGAGTTGGCGGGCGTGACCGTGGATAAGCAGCCGCAGCTGGACGGCCTCAGCCTCGTGCCGCTGCTCGACGGCAAGATGAATCACCGGCCCAAGCCCATGGGCTTCTGGGATTACCCCTCGGGCGGCATCCGAACGCCTGCCAAGCAATGGATGGACGAACTTTACGCCGACCAGCAGGCCGGGCGCGAGCCCGCCGACCCGCAGCGGCTCTTCAGCGACGCCAGCCAGATCAAGGGCAAAGTCCCTCTCGACAAGTTCCCGGGCCATGCCGCCTGGCTGGATAACGGGTGGAAGCTGCACCGCGTCGAGGACAAGAAGGCCCGCACGGTGAAATGGGAACTCTACAACCTGGCGGACGACCCCAAGGAAGCCAATGACCGGGCGCCCCAGGAAGCCTCCCGCACTGCCGCGATGCGGAAGCAACTGGACGCGTGGCTGAAGTCCGTGGCGGGCAGCCTCAACGGCGCGGACTATCCCCGGTAGTCAGAACGGCACGTTCCGGCCTGCCTGATCGCGGATTAATCCCTTTTGCCAGGTGTCGCGGTCCCCGTAGCGCGGGTCGTTCAGCCGCAATCGGCACGCAAGCCCCATATGGCGGTCCGAGATTTGCGTGTGCAAACTGGAGGTGTGCAAGCTACGATTCGAACTCGCGCATGAAACGCCTCTTGCTCTGCCTGACGATGATCCCGGTTGCCACCGCATTGGCGGGTCACAATGCCCTGCTGCCACGCCCGCAGCAGGTGCGATATGGGATCGGCGCCCTGAAGTTGCAAGGCCTGTCCATCCGCTTCGCGTCGCCGCCGAGCGCCGAAGACCGATTCGCCGCGGAGCAATTAGCGTCCGGGCTTTCGGCTATCGGCCAGACGAAGGTCGGGATTAGGAAAGGCAAGTCCTCCAGCCGTCGCATCCTGTTGAACCGGACGGGAGACGGCGGCGCTCTGCCGGCAGACATGGAAAGCCCCGGGCCGGACTCGCGGGAGGCCTATACGCTCCAGGTGACGCCGAGAGGAGCTGAGATCCGGGCGCGCGGCTCGGCGGGCATATTCTATGGCGTGCAGACTTTGCTGCAAATGGTCGAGGGCAATGGGGCTGCGGCCGCGCTGCCCGTAGCGGAGGTCAAGGACTGGCCTGCGCTGGCCTATCGCGGGGTCATGATAGACTTCAGCGAGGGTGAATTGATCCGGGTATCGGAGGCCGAGCGGCAAATAGACTTGATGGCCCGCTTCAAGATCAACCAGTACTATTTCTACTCCGAGGCCAGCATCGAGTTCGAGGGCTACGACGTGGTCAATCCCAACGGCCGCTACACGCGAGAGGAGGTCCGGCACGTGATTGAATACGCGCGCCAGCGGCACATAGACGTCGTCCCCTGCATGGAACTTTACGGCCACATGCACAACCTGTTCCGCTATGAGAAGTACGCCGACCTAGCGCTGCCGCGCTATGGCGGGGAATTCGACCCGCGCAACCCACGCATGTATGCGGTGCTCGACGACTGGATCGAGCAGACGGCCAGGCTGTTTCCCAGTCCATGGTATCATGTCGGGTTCGATGAGCCGTGGTCGCTGGGCAAGATTGGCGTCGTTCCTGGCAAAGACCCGTTCAAGACCTTCATGGGGGTTCTCCGGCATATTTCCGAGAAAGCCGGGAGCCACGGCAAACGCATCGGCTTCTTTGCGGACATAGAGCAAGGCGCCAGCACGCTCTCGAAGCACCCCGAGTTGCTGGCGGACGTGCCGGCGGGGGTCATTGCCTATCCGTGGATTTACGAGGTCAGGACCAATTACGCGCCCTTTGTGGAACCGCTGGCCAACCGGGGCGTCCCGACCGTGGTCACCCCTGGCGTCTGGGGCTGGAACGAGCTTTTCCCTGATTACCACCGGTCATTCTACAACCTTAACGAGTTGACCGCGACGGGAAGGAAGTTCGGCACCCTGGGCATCCTTAACACCACCTGGACGGACAGTCGGCAGACCATCTACCGGCTGGTTTACCCGGGGATCGCGTTTGGCGGCGCGGCATCGTGGCAATCTGAGCGGGTGGTTACCAACTCCTTCTTCAGCGAGTATTGCGCCATAGTATATCCCGCCTCGGTCGCTTCCGACGTCGCGGCCGCCCTGGAAGAACTGTCCACCGTGGAGGAGATCTTCCAGAAAGTCCTGCAAGGCAATACCTGGGGCCGCTTCTGGGCCGACCCGCTGGCGCCGGACCATCTTAAGAGTCTCCAGGCCGGCGAAACGGAGGTGCGCCGGGCGCGCCTGCTGGCCGAGAGCGCGCAGGAGCGCATCCAGCGCGCTTTGCGCAAGTGTTCCGACCCAACGCTCAAGAGCCTGCTGGTGGCGGCGCGCCAGTTCGGCTACCTGGGCATGAAGAGCCTCTACGTCCTGGAATGGGCCGAGTACTTCCGCCAGCTAAGAGAGAATCCGAAGAAGGAACTGGTCCAGCTCTACTGCGGCAACCAGATGAACTCCACGACCTATGGAATGCTGACCGACCTGCGGGAGATGATAAGCGAATTGCGCGAAGAATACCGCCAGGCATGGCTCGACGAAGCCACCCCGTTCCGGCTGCAGAGCGCGCTCTATCGCTGGGACGCCGAATGGGACTATTGGACGGCGGTGCAGAAATTGCTGGTGCAGCAGGTGTTCCTGGGGTGGAAAGAAGGCGAGCCATTCCCGGCTTTGGAGTCCATCCGGCCCAGGGTGAAATGAGGTGAACAGGCGGCCAGTAAATCTCCCAGACCCTGCTATGAAAGCGGTCGGCAGCGGAGCAGTCGCACGTGAGCGTTGGCCAAGATGAGTGCTAATGCGCCGGCAGTTGTACTTCCGCCAATGCAGGAACGTCTCACGATAGTGGGGCTGTTAAAGCCTGCCGGGACCAGCCAGCCCCAAAGACTTAGGCGTGCCCGCCAATCCAGCTCTTGACAGAAAACCTCGCCAACTGACTAATCACCCACTGTGATTATGAGAAAGACCATCACGACACTGCTCGCCCTCCTCCCGCTGGCCATGCTGGCTGCGGAGCGCAAACCGAACTTCCTGTTTGTCTACACTGACGACCAGCGCTGGGACGCCATGAGCGTTGTGCAGCGCGAGCAGGGAGAACGCGCCCGTTTCCCCTGGTTCCAGACGCCGAATATGGACCGCCTGGCTGCCGAGGGGGTGCGCTTCCGCAACGCGTTCGTCACCCTTCCACTTTGCGCCCCCAGTCGCGCTGCCTTCCTCACCGGCCGCTACAATCATCTTAATGGTGTTGCGGGCAATCGGGTGCCCTTTCCGACAAATAACGTCACCCACGCCAGCCTGATGCGCGCCGCCGGTTACGCCACCGCCTACATCGGCAAGTGGCACATGGGCGGCCAGCGCGGGCAGCGTCCGGGCTTCGGCTACTCCGCCAGTTTCATTGGCCAGGGCCGGTATTGGGATTGCCCCTTCGAGATCAACGGGCAGACTACCCCCACCACTGGCTGGGTGGACGACGTGTCCACCGACTATGCCATCCAGTTCATCAAAGCGCATCGCAACCAACCATTCTCCGTGGTCGTTGGCTTCAAAGCCTGTCATGGACCTAATGAGCCCCCGACCCGCGCCAAGGACCGATTCCCCGACACTACCGCGCGTCCCGTGCCCAACCTGGATGTCCGTCCCATTTATCGCCTCCCCGAGAACGAACCCGCCGCCAAGGCCCAGGTGGACGGCACCTTCGCCAAGGCATTGACCACCGGGGTCGGCTACTTCCGCTGCATCTCCGCAGCCGACGATAATCTCGGCCGCCTGCTCAAGACCCTCGACGAGCTTGAGCTGGCCCAGGACACCGTCGTCGTCTTCGCCAGCGACAACGGCTACTACAAAGGTGAGCACGGCCTGGGCGACAAGCGCTCGGCGTACGAAGAGTCGCTCCGCATCCCGTTGCTCCTGCGCTATCCCAGGCTGGTGCAGAAGAGCAAGCTCCTGGACGAGATGGTGCTCAACATTGATCTGGCGCCCACGTTCCTCGACCTGGCCGGAGTTCCTGTTCCGCCCGAAATGCAGGGCCGGAGCTGGCGTCCGCTGCTCGGCGGCAAACCCTCGGGCTGGCGCAAGTCCTTCCTCGCGGAATACTTCATGGAAAACCAGTTCCCTGGCACGCCGACCCTCGTCGCGGTCCGCACTGCCGATGCCAAACTCATCAAGTATTCCGGCCACGATGAATGGACCGAGCTGTTTGACCTGGCCAAGGACCCCTACGAGACGAAGAACCTGGCCGCTGACCCTGCCCACAAAGCCCTGCTCGCCAAAATGCAAGCCGAGTTGGACCAGCAGGCGAAGCTCACCCAATACCGCGTCCCCGACTACGCCGACAAGCCAGTCAAGGGCGACCAGCCCGCGGCCAGGAAGGCCGGCAAGAAGAAGAAAAAGAAGGCCGGCACAGAGTAGTCGAGGGTCGAGTTCGCGCTGTCGTTATGCTTATGAACCGAATCCTGTTTCTGTGGCTGACGCTTTTGCCGCTGGTGGCGTCGCCAGCCCCGGCCAAGCCCAACTTCGTGTTCATCCTTGCCGATGATCTCGGCAGGAACGACTTGGGCTGTTACGGCAGCACCTTCTACGAAACGCCGCACCTCGACCGCCTGGCCGCCCAAGGCATGCGTTTTACGGACGCCTACGCTGCCTGCCCAGTGTGCTCGCCGACACGCGCCAGCATTCTCACCGGCAAATACCCTGCCCGGCTTCGCCTCACTGACTGGCTGCCGGGCCGGACTGATCGGCCCGATCAGAAGCTGCGGCGGCCTGTTATGCTGCAGCAACTGCCGCTGGAGGAAGTTATACTGGCCGAGGCGCTTCGGGAGGCAGGCTACCGGACGGCACTTATCGGCAAGTGGCATCTCGGCGGCACCAACTATTTCCCTGAGAGGCAGGGCTTCGACCTGAATATCGCCGGCTGTCAGAAGGGTTCCCCGCCGTCCTACTTCAGCCCTTACCGGATTCCTACTTTGCGGGATGGGCCGAAAGGCGAGTACCTGACGGATCGCCTGACCGATGAGGCGCTGCAGTTTATGGACGGCGCCAAGGGAAGGCCGTTCCTGCTTTATCTCTCTCATCACGCCGTCCACGTCCCCTTGCAGGCAAAGCCCGAGTTGGTCGCCAAGTATGAATCGAAGGCCGCCCGGTCGCCGTCGTCCGCCGACGCGGAGTTCCTGCCGGAAGGCAAGAGGAAGACCCGGCAGATTCAAAACCAGCCGGTCTATGCGGCCATGGTGCAGGGCCTGGATGAGAGTGTCGGACGCGTGATGCAGAAACTTGCCCAGTTGGGCATCGAAGAAAACACGGTCGTCGTCTTTACCTCAGACAACGGCGGGGTCTCGACCTCGGAAGGATTCCCGACGTCCAATGCCCCGCTTCGCGCGGGCAAGGGCTGGCTCTACGAAGGCGGGGTGCGCGAGCCCGTTCTCATCCGCTGGCCGGGCGTTACCAGGCCGGGCAGCGTATGCCAGGCGCCGATAACCAGCACCGATTACTACCCCACCTTCCTGGAAATGGCGGGGCTGCCGCTGCGACCCCAGCAGCACGCGGATGGCGCAAGCCTCGTGCCGCTCCTCAAAGGCGGCACGCGCCCCGAGCGCCCGCTCTTTTGGCATTACCCGCATTACAGCAACCAGGGCGGCGGTCCCGGCAGCGCTGTGCGTTTGGGGGATTTCAAGCTGATCGAGTGGTTTGAAGACAGCCGCGTCGAGCTGTTTAACCTGCGCGAGGATCTGAGCGAACGGCATGACCTGGCGGCGCAGATGCCCGAGAAGACGGTCGCGCTGCGCAAGCTGCTTCAGGACTGGCGCCAGAGCATCCGCGCCGACCTGCCCGCGCCGAACCCGGACTACAATCCCGCCGCCGCGCCCGAACCGAAGAAGCGCAGGAAAGCCGCGCGCTAGCCGGCACGGCGGCAGAAGGCTCCGGCGCGGCCAAGCTGCACGCCGCACACTCCTCGCTGGGCCGGCTCGGGCAGCACTGAATGAAACCGACCGCCGAGGCACGGTGATATTGCGCCCTGCACTACTTCACAATCCGCATCAGTTCGAGGCCGAGGATATCCGGGTTACCGGCCTTGAGGGCGGCGAGCAGGTCAGGGCCGGGTTCGGCGTCAAGCTGGATGCGGCAACAGGCCGCCGTCGCGCCCTCGAAGATGACGTTCTGGACTTCCTCGATGTTGATGCCCGCGCGGCGGATCTGGTCCATGACGAAGGCCAGCACCCCGACGCGGTCGTAATGGCGGACCACGAGCTGCCAATTGGCCGGGGTGCGCGTGGTGAGGTTGACGCAGTTCAACACCACGCCAGTCTTGACGTAGGTTTCGATGATGCGGAGGGCTTCCTCGGCAATGGCCTCCTGCGCTTGCCCGGTGGAAGCCCCGATGTGGTGGGTGCCGCAGAGGTTGGGCAGGTCGAGGATCGGGTCGTTGAACTCGGCGGCGGCCTCGGCTGGCTCGGGGTCAAAGACATCCAGCCCGGCGCGGAGCCTGCCCGCTTCCAGGGCGGCGCGCAGGGCGGCCTGGTCAACCACTTCACCGCGAGCGGTGTTGATGAGGATGGCGTTGGGTTTGAGCAGGGCCAGGCGGTCGGCGCTGATGAACTTGCGGGTATCGGGCTTCAGCGCGAGATGCAGCGTGACGATGTCGGCCTGGCGTAACACCTCGTCCACGGTATCGCACCGTTCGACGCCAAGCTGTTTCGCCTTCTCGGGCGTGAGCGACCGGGACCAGGCAACGACGCGCAGCCCGAAGGCCCGCGCGCGAGTGATGACTTCGCGACCGATCTGGCCGGTGCCGACCACGCCGAGTGTCTTGCCAAAGACGCCTTCGGCTTTGGAGAACTCCTTCTTGTTCCATTTATGGGCGCGCAGGGCGGCGGCGTTTTCGGGGATGCGGCGGTCAATGGCCAGCAGCAGGGCGAACACCAGCTCGGCCACGGCGATGGAGTTCTTGCCGGGGCAATTGCTGACGAAGACGCCGCGGGCGCTGGCGGCCTGGACGTCAATGGTGTTGACGCCCGCGCCGGCGCGCAACACCAGGGCCAGTTGGCTGGAGGCCTTGAGGGTGTCGGCGGTGACCTGCTTGCCGCGCACGACCAGGATCTTGTAGGGCGCGATCAGCTCGGGCAGGTCCTCGGCTTTGACGGCGGGGTTGTAGGTCACTTCGCAGCCGAACCGGTTAAGACGTTGGATGTGCGCCTCGGAGAATTTATCGGCAATGAGAGTCTTCATCTGTGTTCGCCTTTCCTGGCCATTCCTATGTCCGGAGATTGCGGGCGCGGCCCGGAGTAATCCAGCGCAAAGTAAAGTCGGCCAGTCAGGCTGGAGGCCGGCGCCAGACACTCGTCTCTTGTCACTCGGCACTTGGAACTGGTAATCTGCGGGCATGGCTCGCAAGGCATCAGGAAGCTCCGAATCCTCCCGCGGATTCAACGATATCATCGGCGTCGTGCTGATGTGCCTGGCGGTGCTGTTGCTGGCGGCGCTCCTTTCCTATCACCCGCGCGATGTTTCGGCCAATGCCGTGCCCCATAACCAGCCGGCGCGAAACTGGATTGGCCCGGCCGGGGCGTGGGTTGCTTACGGGTGCTTCCTGACGGCCGGGGCGGCGGCTTTCGTGCTGCCGGTGGTGGTGTTCTTCGTCGGGCTGGGCTGTTTCTTTGAATCCTTTGCCTACCTGCGCCGGCGCTGGTTCTGGGCGCTGGTCCTGATGATTTGCTGCATGGGACTGCTGGACGTTTACCGGCACTATCTGGGCAACCTGGAAAGGAATCTGGGCGTCACGGCCGGCGGTGTCCTGGGGCGCAACTTGAACCAGCATTTCTTCAGCGAGTGCTTTGGGGCCGCGGGCGCCACGATCATTTACCTGATGCTCTACTTCGTCAGCCTGCTGTTCCTCACCAATTTCCAGCTGGGCGATTGGGTGCGCGCGGTTTGGGGCTGGCGGACCGCCACCGCCGGCCGGCGGGCCGCGGATGAAGCGGCGCTCGAACTGCGGAAGCGCGACCTGGAGAAGCAGGCCCGATTGCTGCAGGATGAAGTGGAACGCTCCGGGCTGGGGCCCGATCTCAAACCCGTGCCGCGCCCGACCGTGCGCGACCTCAGCGTGCCGGAACCGGGCCGGGCGGCGCGCGCCCGCAAGGCGGCCGCCCTGGAGCCCGTCAGGGAGCCCGCGCCGGCGGATGAGGGCGAAGTCATTCCCGCCCGCGAGCTGGCCGCCGCCACTACCGAGGACATTCTGGGCAGGAAGCCGCAGCCCGCCGGAGCAGCCGCCGAGACCAAGCCCGCCGAAGCCAAGGCGGAGCCTCCAGCCGCTGAGAAGGCCGCCGCCGAGGGCAAGCAGGCCGAGCCGAAGAGCGAGCGGGAGGTGGTCATTCACGGCCTGCCCGCCGCCGCGCCGGCCAAGCCCAGGCGAAAACCCAAGCCCATCGCCGTCGCCGCTACGCCCATGATCGGCAACTACCAGTTGCCGCCCCTGGACTTCCTGCAGGTCCCGGACCCGAACCTGAAGCCCACCGAGTCCAAGGAGGAATTGCTGGCCAATGCCCGGCTCATGCAGCAGACCCTGGCGCAGTTCGAGATCCCGGTCGAGCTGGGCGACATCACCAAGGGCCCCACCATCACGCGTTACGAGCTGCATCCGGCGCCAGGCGTGAAGCTGGAGAAGATCACCGCGCTCAACAACAACCTCGCCGCCGCCCTCAAGGCCGAGCGCATCCATATTCTTGCCCCGGTGCCCGGCAAAAGCTCCGTCGGCGTGGAGGTCCCCAACCCGGTCAAGACGACCGTCATTATCCGCGATTTGCTGGAGTCGGATGAATGGCGCAGCTCCAAGGCCCGCATCCCGCTGGCGCTGGGGAAGGACGTTTACGGCCACCCGATTATCGCGGACCTGTCCGAGATGCCGCACCTGCTCATCGCCGGGAGCACGGGCGCGGGCAAGTCCGTTTGCATCAACGCCATCATCACCTCGCTGCTGTATCGCTTCTCGCCCGACCAACTGCGCTTTGTGATGATTGACCCCAAGGTTGTCGAGCTGCAGCAATACAACATTCTGCCGCACCTGGTCGTGCCGGTCGTCACGGACCCCAAGAAGGTCATCCTGGCCCTGCGCTGGGTGGTCAACGAGATGGAGAAGCGCTACCAGATCTTCGCCCGGGTCGGCGCGCGCAACATCCTCTCCTTCAATTCGCGCCCGAAGAACAAGCCCCTGCCGCCCCGCGAACCCGAACTGCCGCTCACGGCCAAGAAGGAGAAGGTGGAGCCGGGCGCCGACGGATTTGCCGTGGAAGTGGACGACGAGATCGTGGTGCCGCGCGAGGAGGACATCGTCATCCCCGACAAGCTGAGCTACATCGTGGTCATCATTGACGAGCTGGCCGACCTGATGCTGGTGGCGCCGGCGGACGTGGAAATGGCCATCGCCCGGATCACCCAGATGGCGCGCGCGGCCGGCATCCACTGCATCGTGGCCACCCAGCGCCCGAGCGTGGATGTCGTCACCGGCGTCATCAAGGCCAACATCCCCGCGCGCATCGCCTTCCAGGTCGCGGCCAAGGTGGATTCGCGCACCATCCTCGACGCGATGGGCGCCGACAAGCTGCTCGGCAAAGGCGACCTGCTCTACCTGCCGCCCGGCTCGGCCAAGCTCATCCGCGCCCAGGGCTCGCTCATCACCGACCAGGAAATCCAGAGCATCGTGGATTTCATCGCCAAGCAGGCCAAGCCCAGCTACGAGCTCGAAATCCACCAGCAGCTCTCCCGCCCCGACAGCGGCTCCGAGGACGACGGCGGCATAGACGAGGACGAGGAGATCATCCAGGACTGCATCCAAGTCATCCGCACCGAACAAAAGGCCAGCGTCTCGCTGCTCCAGCGCCGCCTGCGTCTCGGCTATGGCCGCGCCGCCCGCATCATGGACGAGCTGGAGAACCGCGGCATCGTCGGCCCCAGCAAAGGCGCCGAGCCGCGCGACATCCTGATTGATCTGGACGGCGGCGGTGCCGACGGGCGCCCGCCCTCAGCGGCGGCCTGACGCTCCCAAAGTGACCTGATCCTGAAAGGATTGAATCATTCAGCCCGGGGTTGGACCGCCAGGGCTGAGGGGGCGGTCCTACCCCGGGTAACCTTTCAGTAAGCGTCCTCAACCCTGAAAGGGTTGCATCCTCCGTTCATCGAGTTCATTCTCACCTCATGCCGCAATCGCTGGCCAAGATCATCCTCCACACCGTCTTCAGCACGAAAGATCGCCGACCCTTCCTGCGCGACCAGGCCTTGCGCGAGGAACTCCACCGCTACCTGGGCGGCATCCTCAGCCAGCTCGGTTGTCAGCCCATCATTGCGGGCGGAGTCGAGGACCACGTGCATCTGCTATCAACCCTCTCGCGGACCTGCCAGCCGGCCGAGGTGGTGAAGGAGGTGAAGCGGGGTTCCTCGCTCTGGATCAAGGAACGAGACAAGACGCTGCAGGATTTCTGCTGGCAGAGCGGTTATGGCATCTTCTCCATCGGCTTCTCGCAGATCCAAGATGTGCGGGACTACATTGCCGGGCAGGACTCCCATCACCGCAAAGCTTCGTTTCAGGACGAGTTCCGGGCGCTGCTGCGGCGATACGAAATTGCTTTCGACGAGCGATACGTGTGGGACTGAGGCCAACCTGGGGTTTGATTCAACCCTTTCAGGGTTGGCGGGTGTTTGCGGGATCCTTCCCGGGGTAGGACCGCCCCCTCAGCCCTGGCGGTCCAACCCCGGGCTGAATGATTCAATCCTTTCAGGATTGAGCGGTGCCACTGGGGGCGCGCTGCGCTTTTCGTCCCTTCCGTGCCGGCTTGGCCCCGGCGACCAGCGGGGCGGTGAGCTTTTCGTAGAGGGCAAAGAGGTATTCCACCCGGTGCCGGTCGCTGGGGAAGGGCTCGGGCCGGTAACAACGGTCCACCGCCCGGTCCAGCTCCTGGTGCGCCCGCAGCAGCGGCCCGGGCATCGTCAGCGGATCATACAGATCGGCCAGCGTCGAGGTCAGATACTGCGCCCGCGCCTCCAGCACCGCCGCTGCTACCAGTCTGGCGGCAGGACACCCTCAGCACTGCCCTCGATTCGGTAAAACGCCGCACTCGCAGGGACTAGGTTGGTGACGATGATCGCCTGGTATGTTTGGCCGGTGACACTCATCACGGGTGTCCAGGTTGGCGCCCGCAAATCGGGAGAGGTGGTAAGGGTGCTGATCTCATGCGGGCGGCTGTTCCAGGACAAGACCGCCTGGCCATCCTGCGTGCCTTTGACGTCCAGCCTCCAGGGCGGGACATCCCGCAGGCGGGCGAGACGCGTTAGTTCGGGCAGGAGCGCGTAGTAATATGCCTCGTCGATGGGCCACTGCCAGCGGTCGCGGCACAGGGGAAGGGAGTTGGTCTCGAAAGCCGCCGCCCAGCAGGCCGCAACGAATGTCGTATTGTTAGTCCGGGTGTCGAAGGTGAAAAAGTCCGTATCCGAAAGCATGATGGAAAAGAACCGGGGCAAGCGCCACCACCCACGCGCGTCGCAGAACGATATCAACATGCCGCCAACGTTATTGGCATCCAGGTTGGTCTCCGCGGGATGGCTCTCGTATGTCGCCAGGGCGGCCAGGTCATCGTCATGCTTTTCATCGAAAGCCCCTTGCAGACTGGCGACGGTCGTTGGTGCCAGGCTTAAGGGGGAGGCCCGGGCAATCAGCTCCCGGATGAGATAGATGGAGCACACATTGGCGAGGGCTTCCCCCATGGTATCCCCCACCGCCGACCCATCCAGCGCGGCCTTGACACGCGATCCGAGGCAATTGTGAGTGGATTCATGAAAATAGACCCTCCACCATGGTTCACCCGTGAAGTAGTTACGTATGATTGACTGGGAGCTGACACCTTGTTTGAACTCCAGGGTTACTGGGTTCCCGGAAAGGGCGTAATTTCCTCCGTCTGCATCATTCACAACTCCGGCATAGAGCTGCCGGTCTCCCCCGCACCCGCCTTGGCCGATCATTGCGCGTTGGAAGGGAATGGCCGCCTCGGCCACTTGTGCCACTTGCCTGCTGGCCATCATCTCATCTATGGTCTCGCCCGTCAGTGAAAGACTCAGGTCGCCCGGCAGTCCGAAGCTGGCCCAAGGAGTGTCATAGACGTGCGGCGTCCCCAAGGCGTAGTTCGTGGACACGACCCGCACGATAGCGCTCCCTCGCTCTGTCTCCCCGTCCAGGCTGGGCATGAGGTACCACTTCCCGGTTGCTGTCGAGGACGCGGGGGCCACAACGATGATGCCCGGCGTCGCTGTCGTCGTAATAGTGGGCTGGTTTGGAGGCCACTTCGTTATCCAGGTGAGCTGGTGTCCCGTCGGGTCCACCGGATTATCAAACGCATCCCGCGCCCGCAGCGTGAGCGTCGCGTTCGTCGCTCCGTGGCCCGAAGCGTCCAGATGCACAATGAAAGGTTCCACCTCCAGATGCCCCGGCACCACGTTGACGCGGCTTTCGCACAGCCGCCCGTCCACGCTCACCGCCACGGGGCAGGAGCGAAACTCGCCCGGGATGGCCCGGAGGGCGCCGTTGCTGATGCCGACCCGCGGCAAATAGGGATGATACTCGATCACGGCAGAGGGGCCCACCCGGAGGGGGTCCCCGGCGGCGTTTTGACAGTAGATGACCGGAACCGCCGAGGTAATGCCGCCAATGAACGAAATGGTATCCTCCACCACCAGCCGCGTCGGGGTCGATGGCCCAAAGCAGTTGGTCGGCCCAGGCACAAGCACCGCGTTTGTCACCTGGTCCCGCAATCCTCCAGGTTGCGTTAGGATCTCGCACCTCCAATTAAAGCGCGTCAAGTTGGCAATGCGCTCAAACGGCACGAGAACCACCGCTTTGCGGCCGGATATGAACTTCGTGACCGCCCCGCCTTTTGCAATGCCAAAAGCCGCGCCCAGGGGATCAATCCCTCCGTGGGGCTGGGTCGGGTCATCGGTGTGACGACACCGCACGTTGAGTTCCGAGCCCACCGACCCGTGGGACTGACCCGTGTCCTTGTTCTCATCGGTGTCGAGGTACCAAAGGAACCTGATGTGGTCGCCTCCGGTCGGGTATTCCTGGAACTCTCCCGCCACCTCGATCTCGACCTGGTAATGGCTGACATCGGTCTGCCAGACCCGCGCGGCGACAATGTCGCAATACGCGGGACTTCCGTCCCCGACGGGGTCGAGCACTTCGGAAAGGAGGACCGCGCCTTGGGCCGGCCCCCAGAGAAGGATCGGACAGAGTATCACGACCCATTGACTCCACGCGGCAAATCTGAATCGGTCTGACATCAGCTTGTATCCCCGGGCGATGGACACACCATTGCGTAGCATTCCCGCTTGCGTGACTCTGCCTCGAAGACACAGTTCATTGCAAGAGCATTCGAACAAGTCGAAGCGCCATGGGCCGGACGAGCGGGTTTAGGGGAGGGGCCGTTTGCAGCTTCCGCCTCTTCCGCCCCGGTTTGGCGGCGGCGGCCAGCGGCGCCGTCAGCTCATACAGCGCAAACAGATATCCCACCCGGTGCCGGTCGCTGGGGAAGGGCTCGGGCCGGTAACAACGGTCCACCGCCCGGTCCAGCTCCTGGTGCGCCCGCAGCAGCGGCCCGGGCATCGTCAGCGGATCATACAGATCGGCCAGCGCGTCGAGGTCGGATACTGCGCCCGCGCGTCCACAAGAATAGTGGAATCGCCGTAAGTCGTTGTGCCGCACTTGCTTTTGATGTTTTGGGCGGGGTTGGGGGCTGATTTGGCGTAAGTGAACCGGCTACAACGGGTTACGCAGGTGAACCTACGGTGTGGATACGGTGTGGATACGGTGCGGATACGGAGGGACTCCCTGTGGGGCCGGGAGGGGTACGGCTCGGATGCGGGTGCGCTGCAAATGGGGTTCGGGGCTCTCCCGGAGTTTATCGTGGACGTGTTGAGGGGGCTATCATAGCATTTGGTTGCAGGGCGCTCTGAGGTCGCCGGGTTGAATGGGCCTGGCGGACGGGAGCGGGACTAAATGAACTCGGAACTTGATAGTTTCTTTGCTGCGGCAAAGAACAAACCTGCCGCCCGGTCAGAGGATACCGAAGTGCGGCGGAGGGAGCAGGCGGACTTTCCGGCGCGGTTTCTCGCCGCGGCGGAATCGACGCTCAAACCTGTTCTGGATGCCACGGCGGCGACGCTGCAGCGGCACGGTTACGGGGCCACAGTGGAATTGGTCGCGCAGCAGGCCGGCTCTGACCCGAACAGTTTTCCCTACGTGATTCTCCATTTCTCGCCCCAGCGTTGCGCGCCGACCGACCTGGGTTACATCTACACGCTGGCCGGGGCTTCGGTGAGTTTCATCTGCCGCCGGAACGATTTGTGTGTGGAAGTGGTCGTGGCGCATCCCGCGGGCGGTGGTGTCGAGCGCCGGGTGAACTTCTCCTCGGTGCCGCTTGCGAATTTGACGCCCGAGCGGGTGTCGCGGCTCGCCACGGACGCCATCAAGCAGATCGTGAGGTTGTAGCAGACTTGCGGCGGGGCGCCTGGTGGCGCGGTCAGGGAGAGGCTGGCGGGTTGGTTTGGGTTTAGGTGTTGCATCGGTGACATGGGGTCGCGGTTCTGTTAGGCTGGGCCCATGAACTCAACGGCGCGGATGCGAGGCGAGAAGCGGGTGATTTACGGCCAGCCCTCCTGGCGGCTGGCTGCAACGGAAGTGGAGGCTTTTGTCACCGAGACGGGCGGGCATCTGGGGCCGGTGACGTTCGAGCGCAAGGGCAGGAAGGTGCGGCCTTACTCGGTGGCGCCGTGGACTGAGGAAGCGGTGAAGGTTTCGATGCCGCCGATTATCCGGGTCCTGCGCGGCGACTTCTTCTGTCTGCCGTTCGGCGGCAATGCGGGCGCTTTTCGAGGCGAGAAGCACCCGGTGCACGGGGAGACCGCCAATGCCCGGTGGCGCTTCCGGTCGTTGGAAACCAGGGCGGGCCGCAGCTGCCTGCACCTGAGCCTTAGGACGAAGACGCGGCCGGGGCAGGTGGACAAGCGGATTTGGGTCGTGGACGGCCAGAACGTGGTCTATTCGCAGCATGTGGTGTCGGGCATGAGCGGGCCGATGAACCTGGGGCATCATGCGATACTGAGGTTTCCGGACACGCCGGGCAGCGGGCGGCTGTCCACCAGCGGGTTTGCATTCGGACAGGTCTTTCCCGGGGAGCTGGAGCGGCCGGAGCAGGGGGGCTATTCCTGGCTCAAGCCGGGGGCGGCGTTTGATTCGCTGGAGAAAGTCCCGACGCTCGACGGCGGGATGGCTGACCTGACCCGGTATCCGGCCCGGCGCGGCTTTGAGGAGCTCGTTATGCTGGTGAGCGAGGCGACGGCGCCTTTCGCCTGGACGGCTGTGGCGTTTCCCCGGGAGCGGTATGTGTGGTTCGCGTTGAAGGATCCGCGAGTGCTGCGTGAGACGATTTTCTGGCTGTCCAATGGCGGGCGGCATTACCCGCCGTGGAGCGGCCGCCACGTGAACGTGATGGGGTTGGAGGAGGTGACTTCCTATTTCCACTACGGATTGGCGGAGTCAGCCCGCCGGAATCCAATCTCGGAGCGGGGGTTTCCAACGTGTCTCGCGCTGGACGCCAGGAGGCCGCTGGTGGTGCCTTACATCATGGGGGTGGCCAGGATCCCGGCGGGCTTTGACCGGGTGGCCGCGATCCGGGCGGTGCAAGGGAACCGGGCCATTCGCCTGGAATCCAGGAGCGGCCGGCAGGTCGAGGCGGCGGTGGAGTTGGATTTTCTGCAAGGCGGCGCGGGTTGGTAGGCTGTTGCGGGGGGTGACTTGAAAGCCGCAGCGGGGCGGCCTAAGTTGCTGTGCCCTTCCAGGCAACGGTATGAACGACGTTGGACACATTCTGGTTGCGGAAGACGACCCGACGGATTCGTATTTCCTGGAACGCGCCTTCAAGCGCGCGGGTATCCCGATCGCGCTGCATTTTGTCCGGGACGGGCAGGAAGTGCTCGATTACCTGCAGGGCAAAGGGCAGTTCGCCGACCGCGCGCGGCATCCCCTGCCGCAATTGGTGCTGCTGGACTTGAAGATGCCGCGGTTGGATGGGTTTGACGTGCTGGAATGGGTGCGGCAGCAGCCGGAGTTGAGCGCGCTGATGATGGTCGTCTTCAGTGCCTCGAACGAATCCCGGGATATCAACCGGGCCTACGGCCTGGGAGCCAATTCGTATATTGTCAAGCCACACTCTCTGGAGGAGTTGATGAGTTTGGTGGGGCACTTCAAGCGGCACTGGCTGGAAGCGAACGCCGACCACCGGCAGCGGGCCGCGTGACCCCGGGCGGCATCCTGACGCCCGCAGCAGCTCTGCCCGGCTGCGGGAGGCCCATCCCGCCGGGCAGGATGCCTGCCGCTGCTCCCCGGAATGGCGGCAGTGCCGAGATCTGCTGGATTGGGGTTGGTGCCCGATTGACTGGTGGACTTTTGCGGCGCGGGCAGCTAGAGGGAGGACTATGCATGAATGCTCCAGGCGCACGCGCCGTTCTTTCCTGAAAACCAGTGTGGTGGCGACCACCGCCCTGGCATTGGGCCATGTCTCCGCCCAGCACTCCGCCCAACCTGTCCGCCTGGGCATGATCGGAATGGGCGGGCGAGGCGGCGGCCTTTTGGGAACACTATTGCTGTTTCCCGGGGTGGAGATCCGCGCCGTGTGCGACTTGCTGCGGGACCGTGGTCAGAACGCCGCCCAGGTGGTTGAGCAGCGAACGGGGCGGCGCCCGGAGGTTTATGCCGGCAGCGAAGTCGTTTGGGAGGAGCTGGTGGCCCGAGCGGATCTCGATGCGGTGATCATCGCCACGCCCTGGGACTGGCATGCGCGGATGGCCTGCGCTGCCATGCGCGCCGGCAAATATCCCGGCGTGGAGGTGCCGGCGGCGATCAGCACTCGCGAATGCTGGGACCTGGTGCGCACGTCGGAGCGGACCGGGATTCCGTGCATGATGCTGGAGAATGTCTGCTACTTCCAGCGCGTGCTGACGCTGTTGCGGATGGTGCGCGAAGGGGTGTTTGGCGAGGTGCTGCATTGCGAGGGCGGCTATCAGCACGACTGCCGCTTCCTGATGCTCGATGCCGAGGGCAAGCTCACCTGGCGCGGCCGCCACTCCGTCAATCTAAACGGCAACCTCTACCCCACCCATCCCCTGGGCCCGGTGGCGCAGTGGATGAACATCAACCGCGGTGACCGTTTTGTGTCACTTACAAGTGTAAGCACGCCCTCGCGAGGATTGAAGCGGTATGCGGCGGAAAAACTCGGGCCGAATCATGAGTTGGCCCGGCGTGACTATGCCCAGGGGGACATCAATACGACACTGCTTCGAACGGCCAACGGCTGCACCGTAACGCTGTATTACAGCACTCTCGCGCCCCGCCCCTACGACTTGATCCTGCGCCTGCAGGGCGTCAACGGCATCTACCTCGACACCAACAACAGCATCAGCCTTGAGGGCGTCGGGAAAGGCGCCGAGCAGTGGGAACCTTTCGGGCCCTACTTGCAGAAATACGCGCATCCGTTGTGGCAGGCCCTGGGCGCGGAAGCCACCAAGAGCGGCGGCCATGAGGGTGCCGAATACCTGATGTTCCACGACTTCCTGAAAGCCGTCCGCCGCAAAGTGCCTGCGCCGCAGAATGTGTATGACGCCGCGACGTGGTCGGCAGTCGTGGGGCTTTCGATGGAGTCAGTGGCCCATGGCGGTAAGGCGGTCGAGTTCCCTGACTTCACTCGTGGCAAGTGGAAGACCACCCGGCCGTTGCCCATTTACGGGGTTTAACGGTTCCGGCGGGGAGGTTTTCCATTCGACAACGGGCATTGGACGTAAGAGGTTCTTCGCATGGTCGCCGTCAATTCCACCATGTTGCCACTGGGCACCAGGGCGCCGGACTTCCGGCTGCCGGACCCGAGCGGGAAGGTAGTTGCATTGGCCGACTTCCAGGGCGCCCCGGCGCTGCTGGTCGTCTTCATGTGCAATCACTGTCCCTATGTAAAGCACATCCGCGACGGGCTGGCCAAACTGGCGCGCGACTACCGGCCTCGCGGCGTGGCCACGGTGGGCATCAACTCCAACGACGTGGCCAACTACCCCGCCGACAGTCCGGTGAAGATGGCCCAGGAGGCCGCGTCGGCGGGTTACATTTTTCCGTATCTCTATGACGAGACGCAGGCTGTGGCCAAGGCGTATCGGGCGGCTTGCACGCCGGATCTTTACCTGTTCGACAAGGACCAGCGGCTGGTCTATCGGGGCCAGTTTGATGACAGCCGGCCGGGCAACGGCATTCCGGTCACGGGCAAAGACCTGCGTGCCGCGCTCGATGCGGTGCTCTCCGGGAGGCCCGTGGCGCCTAATCAGAAACCAAGCATCGGCTGCAATATCAAATGGAAGCCGGGCAATGAGCCGGAGTATTTCTGAAGCTCGGCGTTGAAATCGGCGGGACGAAGCTGCAGCTCGTGCTGGGGGACGAGGGGGGGAAGATCAGCGAGCGACGCAGGCTGACGGTCGAGCCGGCGAAGGGCGCCGCTGGAATTCGGGCACAGATCGAGGGGGCGCTTCCTGAGTTGCTGCGTGGCCGCCAGATTCGCGGAATCGGGGTCGGGTTCGGCGGGCCGGTGGATTGGAGGACAGGCAAGATCTGCCGGTCGCACCAGATTGAAGGTTGGTCGGAGTTTGACCTGGGCGGCTGGCTGCGCCAACTGACCGGCGCGCCGGTGGTGGTGGATAACGACGCCAATGTGGCTGCGCTGGGAGAAGCGTTGGGCGGGGCGGGTGTGGGTTTCAACCCTGTCTTCTACGTCACGCTCGGCAGTGGCGTGGGTGGCGGCCTGGTGGTGGACGGCAGGATCTACCATGGCGCGCAGCCCGGTGAATCGGAGATCGGCCATCTGCGGCTCGACCGGAGTGGGAGGATTGTTGAGGCGTGCTGCTCAGGCTGGGCGGTGGACGCGCGGATACGGGAGTTGAAATTGAAGGAGCCGGAAAGCCTGCTCGCGCGGCTGGCCGGCCAATCGGTGGGCGGGGAAGCGGAACATCTGGCTGCGGCATTGGAGCGGGGGGATGCCGCGGCGGGACGGCTATTGCGGGATACAGCGGAGGATCTGGCGTTTGGCCTCTCCCATGTCGTCCATTTGTTTCACCCGGCCATCGTCATCCTGGGCGGAGGACTGGCGAGGGTTGGTGAGCCGCTGCGGGCAGCAGTCGAGGGCGCCCTGCGGCAGTTCGTGATGGAAGCATTCGCTCCCGGGCCGGGCATCACGTTATCGAGGCTGGGGGAGGACGCCGTGCCCGCAGGAGCGCTAAAATTGTCCTGACAAGGATTGCCGGGCATCGGAATATGTGCGGCATGAACCAGTGGATTGCCGATTACATCAGGGCGCAGAAGGCAGCGCACGATTCCATTCCCGTCGAGGCCGTGGCGCAGCTTATTGAGACGCTGCGCGTGGCGCTCAAGGAGGACCGGCAGATCTTCGTCTTCGGCAACGGCGGCAGCGCCGCCAACGCCTCCCACTTCGCGACCGACCTCGGCAAGCTGGCGTCGGACAAGGTCGGGAAGCGGTTTCGGGTGCTCTCGCTCAACGACAACGTCGGCTGGTTGACGGCGCTGGCCAATGATTACGCTTACGAGGACGTCTTCGTCGGCCAGTTGCAGAACTATGGCAAGCCGGGGGACCTTGCGCTCGGACTGAGCGTCAGCGGCAACTCACCCAACTGCGTGAAGGCGCTGGAATGGGCAAAGAAGAACGGCCTCCGCACCGTCGCACTGGTCGGGGCGCGGCGCGGACGGATGGCAGAGATTGCGGAGCAGGTCATCGTCCTCAACGATACGCATTACGGGCGGGTGGAGGACGCGCAGATGGGGGTATGCCACATGGCGTGCTACGCCTTTGTGGAGAAGCCGGAGTTGGGACAGTAGCACGACCGGAGCCCTTACCTACAGCACCCCCGCTGGACGGCGAATGGTGCCGTTACAGTGGTCGCACGCCGGTTTTGGCTTGCGGATGGCGTGCCAATGCGGCTCGGCCCCGGTGTGTATCCCATGGGGAGCGCTCCCCATGGGATACACACCGTGGCAGCAACGTGCCGTCACCGTATTGCCAAGCCAGGGGTGCCGGTGTCGGCGGGGTCTGGAGAAGGCAGGCAGGCAGCATCACTGTCCAAATTCTGGACAGTGTGAGGCTTGGAGGTTGGGATAGCCGGGCGTCTACTTCTTCGGGAGTTGGCGGTCGGCGGCTTCGCAAAGGACGTGGAAGAGCAGCGTGTGGGCTTCCTGAATACGCGCGGTACTGGTGCCGGGCGCCAGCAGGTCGAGCGTGGCGACGCCTTTGGTGAATCCGCCATCGCGGCCCAGGAAGCAGACGCTTTGCATCTTCTTGCGGTTGGCCTCTTCCAGCGCGCGCAGGATGTTGCGGGACTTGCCGCTACTGGTAAAGGCGATGAGGAGGTCGCCTTTTTGCCCGAGGCCCCAGACCTGGCGGGCGAAGATTTCATCGGCGTGGTAGTCGTTGCAGACGGCGGTCATGAATTCGCCGTTGACGGTGAGCGAGATGGCGGGATAAGGCCGGCGGTCCTCGCGGAAGCGGCAGAGGAATTCGGTGGCCACGTGGGAGGCGTCGGTGGCGCTGCCGCCATTACCGCAAAGCAGCAGTTTGTGCCCGGTGGTGAGGCAACGCACCAACAGGTTCACCGCCCGGCTCAGCGGCTTCTCCAAAGCACTCAGGGCACGGGTAACAACGACGGCATCTTCGATAGCGCTCTGCAGTAGTGTCATGCGACGAGGATAGGTGCCCAGTCCGGGCATTGGAAGTAGATAATGAGGCTGGGAGGATTGGACTGGGACGAGTTCTGGAAGCCGCAGGAGCGCTGCGGCCAACTTGAAGTGGGCCATTCGCCAGGCGAACGCAGTGGAGGGAATCCCGCTCGCCGGCTGCTACGCTGGATTTCAGGCTGGCAAGCCATCCACGGTCGGGGCACGCTGGCAATACTATGAAGACCAAGCCAACCCCAGGTATGAACCGCCGGGACTTCCTCCAATCCACTGCCGCAGCCGCCACTTCTCTGGGCCTGTTGAGCGCGGCTCCGTTTGTGGCGCGGGGGCGCGTGCTTGGTGCCAATGATCGAATCGGCGTTGGGTTCATCGGCGTCGGGGGACGCGGCTCCAGTCATATTGGGACTGTGCAGCGGCTGATCAAGGAGGGCGAGAATGCGCAGGTCGTGGCGGTGAACGATGCCTACCGCTACCGGTTGGACGAAGCGGCCAAACCGACGGGCGCCAAGGCCTACAGGAAGCACAAGGACTTGCTGGCGGACCCGAACGTTGACGCTGTCTGCATCGCCACTCCGGACCGGCTTCATGTTCCGCAAGCGCTGGATGCCATCCGGGCCGGCAAGGACGTCTATTGCGAGAAGCCGATGGGTCATTGGTCGCAGTTCGACTTGTCCAAGCGTTTCTACGAGGAGACGCTCAAGTTCAAACGCGTGGTGCAGATCGGCAACCAGGGCAACTCCAGCCCCGCATGGCAGAAGGTGCGCGAGCTGATCCAGCAGGGCGCGATCGGCCGCGTGCAGCTTGTCACGGTGGGATTCTACCGCAATGGCGACTGGGGCGAGCGGATGCCGATCGCCGACCCGGAGGCGAAGCCCGGCCCGGAGCTGGACTGGGAGGCGTTCCTGGGGGATGCGCCGAAGGTGCCGTTCACGGTGGACCGGTTTTTCAGCTGGCGCAAGTACCTCGACTACGCCGGCGGCCCCTGCACCGACTTGTTTCCCCATGTGTTTACGCCTTTCGTCAGCGCCATCGGCCTCAAGTTCCCGGCGCGCGCGGTCGCCTCGGGCGGCATTTTCAAATACACGACCTACGACCGCGAAGTGCCCGACACTTTCAACATGTGCCTCGACTACCCCGAGAAGCTCTCGATCGTCCTGCCCTGCACGCTGGCCAACAATTATCCGCCCGAAGCGTCCATTCGCGGGGATGAAGGGACGCTCACGCTGCAGAATCCCGGCGAATGGAACGCCGGCTTTGACAGCGTGACGGTGGTGCCGATGAAGGGCGAGCCGCGGGTGTTCCCCGCCGGCAAGCTAGACTCGACGCCGCCGCACTGGAAGAACTTCTTCCAGTGCGTGCGAACCCGGGAGAAGCCGGTGAGCGATGTGGAGTTTGGTCTGCACGTGCAAACGGCGCTGAATATGGCGATGCTCAGTTTCATGAAGGAGAAGGTGGCCAAGTTCGACTTCGAGAAACAGCAGATCGTGCTGTAAATTGGAGTCGGCATGTTAGTAGCCGACCATATCCGCAAGAAGCTGGGCGAGCTGCCACATAGACCGGGCATCTACCTGATGCGGGACCGCTTCGGGACGGTGATTTACGTGGGCAAAGCCCGGGACTTGCGCAAGCGGGTGAGCCAGTATTTCCAGCCGTCGCGGCGCCTGGGTTGGGACCTGAAGTTCAAGGCGCTGATCGAGGCCATTCACGACTTCGACATCCACGTTGTGCGGAGCGAGCCGGAGGCGCTGCTGCTGGAGGGCAAACTCATCAAGGAGTTTCACCCGCGCTACAACATCAGCTTCCGCGACGACAAGCGGTTCCTGATGCTCAAGGTCAACCTGAACGACCCGATTCCGCGATTCATCTTCACGCGCCTCAAGCAGGATGATGGCGCGCGATATTTCGGGCCTTTCCCGAACTCCGGAGCGCTCCGCAGCACGCTGGCACTCGTGCGCCGCCAATATCACTTGCGCGGGTGCCGCCCCCTGACGCCGACCGAGCGCGATTACCGGCACTGTCTCTATGCGCACTTGAAGTACTGTACCGCGCCGTGCATCCGCAACGTGTCACACGCGGAATACCTGGGGCAGGTGCAGGCGGCATGCGACTTCCTCGAAGGCCAATGCGCGGAGATGCAGGATCAGCTTGGGGAAGAAATGAAGAAGGCCGCGGCGGCGCAAGAATACGAGCGGGCGGCCCAGTTGCGAGATTTGCTGACGGATTTGAAGAGCACGACCAGGAAGGTGAGCCGGTTCGAGCGCGTGCCCTACAGCCTGCCGCTGGCGATTGATCCGGAGAATGACCTGGCGGAACTGGCAAAGGCCCTTGGCCTGCCCGCGCCGCCGCAGCGGATCGAGGGGTTTGATATCTCCAATATCAGCGGCACATTCAAGGTGGCGTCCCTGGTGAGCTTCCGGCATGGCCGACCCGACCGGTCCAATTACCGGCGGTTCAAGATCAAGACCGTCGAGGGGCAGAACGATTTCGCGTGTATGGCGGAGGTGGTTCGGCGGCGCTACACGCGGCTGCTCAAGGAGTCCAAGTCCCAAAGTCCCGGCTCTGAAGTCTCTGCGGGCATGACGAAGGGCGTGGGATCGCTGCCGGACCTCATTCTGGTGGACGGCGGCAAGGGTCAGCTTGGCGTGGCGTGCGCGGAATTGGAGAAGCTGGGGCTGGGGCATATCCCGGCGATTGGGCTGGCCAAGGAATTCGAGGAGGTTCACCAGCCGGGCGAGAACGCGCCGCTCCGATTGCCGCACGACAGCGGTGCGCTCAAGCTCTTGCAGCGGGTGCGCGACGAGTCGCACCGGTTCGCCAACACCTACAACGCCCAACTGCGGTTGCGGAGGATTTCCGAGAGCATCCTCGACGAGTTCCCCAGCATCGGCGAGCGGCGCAAGGCGGCGCTGCTGAAGAAATTCGGCTCGGTGCAGCGCATTCGTCTGGCCACGGTCGAGAAGATCGCCGAAGTGCCGGGCTTCGGCGGCAAGTCGGCAGCGGAGCTCAAGGCGTTCCTCGAGGCGCGCCGGTAAGTCCGCGCCGCCCAACTTGCCAAATTTGTTCGTGCCAATCCGTGGAATCCGTGGCTTTATTGTGCCCGGATGAATATTCAAGTGGCGGTTCTGTGCGACGCGGCGACGGACGACAACGGCAAGCTCAACCTTCTGGGGGCGTTTGACACGATTTACACACAGCAACTCCCGGCGATCCATCCGCAATGTTCGATCGCCTTGCGGGTGACCTTCTCGAGCGGGGATGAAGGCAAGCACCATCTGCAAGTCAATTTTGTGGATGCTGACGGCCGCTCAATCGCGAAGTTCCCGCCCATCCCGGTGGAGGTGGCTCTGCCCGATGACATGCATTTCGGCACGCGCAACTTCATTGTGAACATCCAGCAGTTGAAGTTCGACAACCCGGGGTTGTACTCGATTGATGTCTCATTGGACGGCCGGCCGCAGGTGAGCATTCCCTTGCTGGTGCGGCACAATCCGCCGGCCGCCGCTTAAGGGAAGAGTAGTCGCCTGCCGCCGGAGTCGTTGCGCGCCCCTCGCCACCCTGGCATTGAGCACATGTCGCTGCGAAGGCGGGCGGCTGCAGTTGCGAGAGGTCATAGTTCCACCCGCCGCGCGAACGTGAGTCGAACCGGGCCGAGCAGGCCGGAGGCCAACAGCGGATCGTCCTTCGTATAGACTTTTCGGGTGCAGAAGGTTATGCGCCCGTCAGGCCGGGGCTCGCCTTGGAGGAGCCACTCCGGCCACTGCGCCGGCAGAGCTCGCCCTTTTGTCCACGTTAGGCTGTCGGGCAAGCGTTCGTCTCCGATCATGCGGTTCGGCCACAAATTAGTCACCCGCACTTCGAGCCGGTTCGTGCCGGGTTTGACGGCTGCGGTGGCGTCAAGGCGGAAAGGCGGCTTCCACAAGATGCCCAGGTCCTGTCCGTTAAGACGGACTTCGGCCGTTACCCGCACATCGCCCAGGTCGAGCCATGCCTCGCGCCCCGGTCCAAGGCTCTGAGGGCTTACTTCAAACTCGCGGGTGTAGGTTGCGGTGCCGGAGAAGTATCGGATGCCGTCTTCCGCGCGGTGGGTCCAGGATACCAGTTTGGCGAACGTGGCTGACGGCGGGGCGCCGAGGTTGGGCGGGAATGTGATGTTCCATGGCCCGGCAAGTTCGATGGACGAGGGCACGTCCTGGATGTCCAATTCCCGCCTGGATCCATCGTTATACTCCACCGTCTGGACGCCCGGTTGCCAGACGCGCGCAACCAGGCTTTCCCCGGCGTGGAAGGCCAGGTCCGACTCCCCGGCGGCTGCCACGACGTGCCGCGCCGGCATGGGTTCACGGAATACCACAAACAGTGAACCCGCCGGATCGAGCGACAGGTTCAATTGCACGCCTGACGGTGTGGCAATGAAAACCGCTGGCCGGGTGATGGCCCCCGTGACCGGGTCCCACAACTCCGGCTGGCGTCCCGCGACACGGAACCTGGCGGTGATCGGCTCGGTTCGCAGCTTCTGGTTTGAAACGAAGTAGACATCCGCACTCTCGATCCGTCGGTGAATGTAGAGGATTTCGGCGTCGCTGCTCTTTGCGTTGCACTCGAAATCCGGCGCCAGGCTCAGGCGGTTGAATATTTCCGGGAACGACAGACCCCAGTAGAGGTGGCCTGTGCCGGCGGCATGCTCCTTGACTTTTAAACCATCGCAGGGGCCCCAGAGTTGCTGGCTGAGGTCCTTCACCTCACGGTCGCCTTTGCCGAGGTCAGCCAGGCTGGGCGACTGTTGCGGGCGGGGACCGACCACCACGGCGCCCGAGCTGATGAGTTCCGAGATCTTCCGCAGCACCGCCGGGCGCATGGTGGTGCGGTTGGCCAGCAGCAACACGCGGTAGCTCATCCCGCTCGGCAGGACAATGCGCCCCCCCTCGATCTTTGCCTGCAGCAGCGCGGCGGCGTCGCAGGCGTCGAAGTCGTACCCGGGCGGCAGGGGCGGATCGAGCTCATCCCGCCAGCCAATGCGATTGGGCACGTCCTCGCCGATGAACCAAAGCACGTCCGCAACGAAGCGCCCTTCCTGCAACAGATGGTTGCAGCGGGCCAGGTACTGCATCCAGGCCCGCCCCGGTTCCCACCAGGTGTTGGCCCGGTTGCAGTTCAAACCCCAGACTGCCATGGTAAAACCAGGCCCGGTGACGTCATACGGCTGATGGGCGAAGGTATGGAAGACGAAGCGGTTCACCCCGGCGCAGAAGGCGCGGTCACCGAGCGGCTTAAGCGTGTAAGGATGGTTTTGCCATTTGGCAAACGGCGCGCTGGCCGTGTAGGACTCGGAGGCGACCACACGGCCGCCGGTGATATGCGCGGTGCTCGCGGCAACCTTGTTGTCCACGCGCACCCCCTGCCCGGCGCCGGCGTTCAGCCAGAACTCGCCCATTGGGACGTCTCCGGGCCGCTGGTAACCGATGGGATCATAGAGATACATCTGGCGCCCCGACCCCTCGATGACATGCGTCAGGCCCTTCTCGCGAAGGTAACGCCCGACCTCGCCGAAGAAGTGCTGCGCGAATTGATCGGCCAGAAAACGGCGCCAGTCCCACAGCATGCGCTCGGAGGCGTCCGGGCTGTCCACCATCCAGCCTTCGATCAACAGCGGCAGCCATGGCACGATCGCGATGCCGGTGCGCTGCCTCAAGCGGTTTTCGAGGCCCGCCGTCCAGTTCTGAACGTCGCACTCCCAACTGTCGGTTTCCACGGCCGCAAATGTCTTGCCGACCGCGGGGCCGAACCGCTTGACGAGTTGCCCGACATATTGGTCCAGATGGGCCCGCACGATGCTGGCGTCCAGCTTGTCGCATTCGAGTCCACGGCCGGCTGGGGTGGCGGGTTTATTGGAGCGGCCATTGCTCGTGTAGCCCACCCGCAGAATGCGCCAGCGGCCGGGCGGGACATCCCATTGCAGCCGCCCGTCGGGGCTGACCTTGGCGGTCAGGTCCAGGACATTTGTGCTGGCAACCAAATACCCGGCGGGCGGTTGCAGGCGCCGATCCGGTCCGGGATATCGGGCATAGTTGCGCGCCTCCCCGCCATGCCCGCGGCAGCGCAGCCAGCCGGCCTTGGCCTCGGCGAAGTGGAGCTTGGCGGCGGAGGTCAGCTCCACTTCCCCGATTTGAACCGGCCAGAGGTTGGTGAACGACAGCCGCAGGTAACGGGTGTTCAGCTCGCCCAGCGCAACGGTGATCGGTTTGGCGCCGTCGGCGGTGTCCCAGGAGAAACAAAACGTGCCGGCCGGCTGCCAGGCCTGGCCATCGGCGGAGGCTTCCACGCAAGCGGGGAAGTCCTCGTCCTGGACGTAGCCGCTCACGTTGTGAAGAACCATTGTCCGCAACAAGCGCGGGGCTCCCAGGTCGAGCTCGATCCGGTGCCCCTTGCCGGATTGGGGAAATGCCGCGCGTGGCTGCCGTTGGCCGTCACCGAGCGCCTTGAGTTCGGCAGCTCTGATTGACCCCGTCATGCGCGTGCCGGAGGCCGGTCCATTCACCCGTTCCCCCGCAGGCAAGCGGAAAGCGACCACCGCGATGTCCCGGTAGAAATTCTCCTTGCTGGGCGGTGCGGGCAGGCTGGCCGCGAACCGCGAAGGGCCGGTTGCATCCACGCTCGCGTGCGTCAGTTCCTTCATCGAGGTCTCCGGAGTGATCCACGGGCCTCCCGCCTCCGACCAGCCGTCACAGTTGTGCACGCCAAACACGAGACCCAGGCGTGCGGCTTCCCTTATGGTATGGTCAAGCAGGTCATACCACTGTTCCTGCCGGAATTTTACTGGACCCTCCGGGAAGAAGCCGCCAATGCTGAACAAATAGCAGCCGCCGATCCCGGCCCGCTTCATGGCCTCGAGGTCGCGCGTGATGCCCGGCTTGGTGACATTGCCGTCAATCCAATGCCACCACGTCAGCGGTTTGGCGGATTCGGGCGGACTCCTGAACGCTTGCTGCAGTTCGGCGCTGCCCGATGGAAGTGCCGAGGCCACGATGACCGTAAGAGTGAGAATGGCAACCAGACCACGTTGAGTCATGCGCCCAATCTGCCGGGTCGGGCAGACCCTGTCCAGACCCGGCCTGTTGTGAGGGTTGCGGATAGGAGCTGCGCTAATTCCATGTAACCATGGTTGGATCAAATGCCTCTGATACAGAGTTGAATTATGAGAACATACTTGAAATCCAGGACTCTTGGGCTCGCTTTCACCTTCCTTTGCATCATGGTTGCGGCTGCTCCAGCCGGCGCCACTGAGAAGCCAAGTATCCTCCTGATCATTGCGGATGACCTGAACGATTGGGTCGGTCCGATGGCCGGGCACCCGCAGGCGAAGACCCCCAACCTCGACAAGCTGGCGGCGCGGGGCGTGACTTTCCGTAACGCCCAGTGCCCGGCCCCGTTGTGCAACCCCTCCCGCGCTGCCTTCATGAGCGGCATGCGCCCCTCAACCACCGGCATCTACCACAATCAGCAGGTCTGGATGCCGCACATTGGACGCGGTCTGTGCATCAATGATTATCTGAGGAAGTTCGGTTACACTTCGCTCGGGGCAGGCAAGATTTACCACTACCGTAACTACCGTGCGGAGGACTGGGATGAGGTGATTTTCCCGACCGACGACACCCTGCCTAACCACCCGGCCAACCGGCGCCCCGGGCCGTTCGGCTACCGCATGTTCACCGAGGGCGAGCCGCAGCAGCCCTTCGACGAGAAGCGGCCCGAGAGCAAGCTGGTGGATGCGCAAACGGTGTCCTGGTGCATTGAGCGTCTCGCGGAGCCGAAGCAGCCGTTCTTCATGGCTTGCGGGCTGCATCGCCCGCACACGCCCTGGGACGTGCCGAAGAAGTACTTCGACCTCTACCCGCTGGACACAATCCAGCTCCCTGAGGTGCTCACCAACGACCTGGCCGATGTGCCCGCGCCCGGCCTCGAATTCGCCAGGCCCAACGGCGTGCATTCCACCGTCGTGAGCATGGGACTGTGGAAGGATCGCGTGCGGGCGTACCTTGCGACCGTTTCATTCGCGGATGCCCAAATCGGACGGCTGCTGGACGCTTTGGATAAATCACCCTGTCGTGACAACACCATTGTTGTGTTCCTGGGTGATAATGGCTGGCACCTTGGCCCCAAGGAACACTGGGCGAAGGTGACACTGTGGAACGAGTCGGCCCGCGTCCCGCTGATTTGGATGGCGCCCGGTGTGACCAAACCCGGGGCAAAGTGCGAGCATGGCGTGGACCTGATGAGCCTCTATCCGACCTTGTGCGAGCTGGCAGGCGTGCCTGTTCCCAAGCACGCCGAGGGCATCAGCCTCAAGCCGCTCCTGGCCAGGCCGGACGCAGCGTGGACGCGCCCGGGCCTCTCCACCATGGATAAGGACAACCACACGCTCCGCACAGCCGAATGGCGTTACATTCGCTATGCGGACGGCACAGAAGAGCTCTACAACGAGCGGACCGATCCACGCGAGTGGACCAATTTGGCCGCCAAACCGGATTACGCGAAGGTGAAGCAGGAGCTCGCGAAATATCTGCCCGCCATCAATGCAACCCCCGTAGAGGCCAAAGCCGCCCCGCCCAACAAGAAGAAGAAGAAGCAGCAGAAACAACAGCCGGCCGCCGCCAGCAAGTGAATTACTGGCGAGTGGCCTTCCAGCTAGGGCGCACCTTTTCAAGCAAGCATCGCCTTCCGCCACTGGGTTTTGCGCAG
>DAOTCE010000047.1 GCA_035452965.1 Candidatus Paceibacterota bacterium
CAAGCACTTTTTCACCTATTTATGCATTTTTCTTCACGAGGCTAAGGATTGAGGATAGATGCTTCGGTCGAATCCGTCAGGGATGAATTTGCTCCAGCCCGTTCCCCCATAACTACTCACCTGAATCTTGTAGGTGGAATAGCCGGCCATGTTGAAGCTGATTTGCCCGGCGGTGGTGCTCAGATTCAGCGTCTGGGCGCCGCCATCCAGGATGGCCCGCACGTCGTAGGCGTTCTGGTTCAAAATAAAGGACACGTCGTCGCCGGTCTTAACGACACCCGACGCATACGAAACCGCCATCGCAGACGAGGCCAACCCGATCACGACAACGCCGACCAACAGACCAATTAGCTTAGCTTTCATTGCTTGTTCCTCTCAGTTGCGGGTTTGAGTCTAAGACTCTCACATTGTTCAATGGCAAAACAGACTACTCGATAACAACCAATATGGTGCTCGTTTATGAAAAACTGTCGGTTTTGTCAACAAGAAAGTTAAGGAAAATGCAGGGCCTCAGTCTGGGGTGGGGCCGCCTCGCCGAAGCGGCCAAACGATGGCAATTTCGGCGAAAGCGCCCTGCCAGACTGAGGGATTTCATTGGCACGCGGTTTGCAGGGGGCGTGGCGTTTTGCTTGTAGGCCGCGTGCCCTTACGCGGCGCAACATTGCCTGCGAAACCGGCGCGCGGGCATCCTGGCCGATTACAAAGTTGGCTTGCTCGAAGCGGCCAAGAAGTCCGCGCGCCGGTCTGCCGGCATTGCGGGCGGAACATGCAGCTTCCCGGCTAAGCTTTGCGGTAAAACTGCTCGATGACCTGGCGGAAGTTGTTCTCGGCGACGTTGACGATGCCCATTTCGCGCCTGGCGTTCTGTTCCGAGTCGCTGGCGTGGGCGGCGTTGACCATGATGGTCTGGCCGAATTCGCGGCGGATGGAGCCGGGGGGGGCTTTGGATGGATCAGTGGGGCCGAGCACGTCGCGGATTTTGCCCACGGCGCCGACGCCTTCATAGACCAGTGCGATGCATTTTTCGGAGCCGGGCTGGTGTTCTTCGCCTGGCGGGCACTCGGAGGGGGCCCGGCCGGACATGAAGCGGATGATGTTGTTGAACTGGTTGTCGCCGAAGGAAGGCCCCAGGATTTCGCCGAGCTGCTGTTCCTGTTCGCGGGCGAGCTTGAAGCCGAGTTCCATCTCGATGGCCGCTTTGGCCTTCGCGGCCACGACGTCCTTGAGTTTGGTGCGGAGGGTCTCGCGCACGGGGCCGTAGAATTGCAGGGCCTGGGCGACGCTCATCCGGTGGACTTTGACGCCGACGATGTAGAGGCCGGTGCGGGAGAAGAAGTCAATCATGTTGCCGGGCCGGCCGGTGGCGAAGCGGAAGTTCTCCGGTTTGAGCAGCACGAGGGTCCTTTGGGCCTTTTCGCCCGGCTGGTAAGTGATGACGTCTTCCACGACGCCGCCGTCCGAGTCTGAGTACTCGGCCCAGAGCTTGAGTTTTTGCTCGGCCTCGTCGGGCGTGGGCGCGGCGAGCACCGCCGGCTCGAAGTAGCGCAGCTTGTCGTTTTCGTCCGTGATCAGGTCGCCGTAGGTATCGCGGATCGTCTCGCCGACACGCCGGTCCGGGCCGACATTGCCGACGACCGAGCGGGTCTTGCGCACGGCGTCTTCGCCCTGGAAGAGCAGCACCATGACCCGGCGGCGGCGGCCGGTCTTGGGGTCCGGGGAGAGGTTGCGCAGGATGTAGTCGTAAATGAGCTCCTGGATGCGGCGGTCCTGGGGGTCGTCGGCGGAGATGGTCTGTTCGGCGTATTTCTTAACCAGTTCGGCGCTGGGGGCGAACATGCGCGCGGCGACCAGTTCACAGCCGGTGCGGCTGGTCAGGCGGGACAAGATGCCGCCGGTGCGCGACTTGTGGAGGGAATAGGGTGTGACGATGACGTAGGCGAGTTGCTGGGGCATAGGTTAGTTGGTCGGCGGGGGCGTGGACGGCGCGGACGGGGCGGGGGTGGCGGCGGCGGCGGGAGGCGTGGCTTTGCCGCCGAGGATCTTAAACATGACGGTTCCGCATGTCGGGCAGTTGCCTTTGATGGCTTTACGCCCGTTCTTCATCGTTTCCTCGACCGCATTCACGATTTCTTTCTTGGCCTTGCATTTGACGCAGTATCCTTCGGGCATAGAGTTTTTCCGCGACGAAGCTTCATGCCTCGTGGCAGTTATGGGCTATAGTCTAGGGGGTGACGGTCCCCACCGTCAACTGGGAAAAGGCAGATTCTTGGGAGAGGACCGAATATTTGCGGTTCCGGGGGCTAATCGGGGGTTCCGGATGGTCGTTGCAGGTGATTTCGGGGCACAGGAACTGGCCGTTTTTGCCCGTGTAAGCTCCGGAACCCCGCTATAGCGGCCAAAATTGGTTTTGGCCAATGCCGGGGCTTCCAAGGGTGTTTCTAGTATAAGTTGTTTAACGGCAATATGTTATGCAGAAAGAGGCCGAATGTGTCAAGGCTGTATCTACGGTGTGGATATGGTGTGGATACGGCGAGGATACGGTGAGGAGCCCTTGGCGATCGCGGAAGTTGTTGAAATGGAGGAACTTAACAGGCGTGAAGTTTGGTGGCGGTAGCTGACGTTTCTCAGGTCGGCAGGTTCAAGTCCCGCAGGGCGGTTTTGAGGATTTTGCCGGTTGCGTTGCGGGGCAGGGCGGGCAGGAAGACCACTTTGCGGGGCACCTTGTAATCGGCCAGTTTCCGTCGCAGGAAGTGCTGAATGGCCTTCTCTTCGAGAGTCGCGCCGTCGCCAGGGGCCACGAAGGCTATCGGCTGTTCGCCTTTGCGCGAGTCCGGCTTGCCGATGACCGCCGCCTCCTTCACGCCCGGGAACTGGTAAAGCACCTCCTCGATTTCACGGGGATAGACGTTGATGCCGTTGACGAGCAGCATGTCCTTCTTGCGGTCGGTGATGAAGAAGTAGCCATCCTCGTCGTGGTAGCCGATGTCGCCGGTCAGGAGCCAGCCATGGCGCATGACCTTGGCGGTCTCTGTCGGGAGTTTCCAGTAGCCGAGCATGACGTTGCCGCCGCGCACGCATAGTTCGCCGATCTGGTTGGGCCCCAGCTCGCGCCCGGAGTCGTCCTGGATGCTGACCTGGACGTTCGGGAGCGGCGGGCCGATGGAGCCTGCTTTGCGGGTGCCGTCCAGCGGGTTCTTTGTGACGACGGGGCTGGCTTCGCTCAGGCCGTAGCCTTCGATGAGCGGGATGTGGAACTTGGCTTCGAATTCCTTGAGTACCTGCGCGGGCAAGGGCGCGGCGCCGCTGATGCAAAGGCGCAAGGGCAGGGGGACCGGGACAGGCGCGTTGACCATGCTGCGGTAGAACTGGGGAATGGCCGGCAGGACGGTGGCTTGCCGCTGGAGGATTTCCTGGAGGACGTTCCGGACGGGATGGAGGGACTTGACCAGGACGACCGATCCGCCCACCAGCAGCGGCAATAGCAGCCCCACCGTGAGCATGTAACTGTGGAACAGGGGCAGCAGCACCGCAAACCGGTCCGACGCGATCGTGTGGAGCACCAGCCTGCAACTCTCGACATTGTGCAGGAGGTTCCCGTGGGACAGCATTGCTCCCTTCGGCCGGCCGGTGGTGCCCGACGTGTAGATGATCACCGCCAGGTCGGGCTCCGCCTGCGTGGGGAGTGGCTCGGACATTCCCTGGGGGCCTGGCCCGGCGTCTGCAGTTCCTTGCCCCTGGTCTTGATCCACCCGGAACAGCCTCAAACCTGGCCGGGCTTCCTCCAGCGCGCGGTGATGCGTCCCCAGCTCGTCGTCTGTGATCAGCGCGTCAATTTCGGCGTCGCTGAGGATGTAGTTGACCTCGTCGGCCTTGAGGAAGTTGTTGATTGGCACGACAACCGCGCCGGCGCGCAGAATGCCGAACAGCGAGGGGACGAATTCGGGGCAGTTCTTGAGCCACAGGCCCACGCGGTCGCCGGGTTTGACCCCAAGCTTCTGCTGGAGCTGCCTGGCGATATGGCCTGATTGTCGCCAGAGTTCGGCATACGAATACTCACGTTCGCCCCAGAAAAGGGCGATCTTCCGGGGCTGTCTTTCGACGGACTCTGCGAATGCGGCGGCCAAGTTCATGCGGGCAACACGCTAGCGGGAATTTCCCTCCCGGCGCAAGGCGCGCTTCGGAGGAAGCGTTGGAAGCAATGGGGAGTAAGGATTGCGCGAGGCGGCGAATACCAATGGCGGCGGGTTAATCGGCGCTGACGCGGCGCCGGGCCTCCTTTTTGGAGGAATGGCGGGCTTTATCGGCCAGGATGCGCAGTTTGGCGCGGCGGCTGCGGCGACGCTTTTGGCGGCGGATCTTCTCTCGCTGGGCGCGCTCGGCTGCCACGCGGCCGGTGCGCCGCTCCTCGATCTTATCGAGCAGGAGACGGCGCGCCAGGAAGCGGTTGAGCCCCTGGTGGCGCGTGGCCTGGCACTTGATCTGGAGGCCCGTAGGGCGATGGAGCAACATGACGCAGGTCGAGGTCTTGTTGACGTTCTGTCCGCCGTGCCCGCCCGAGCGGACGAAGTTTTCTTCAATATCCGTCTCGCGGACGCCCAACGCAGCCATGCGCTGAGCGAGTTGGGCTTCTTTGTCGTCTCCGACGGGATAGGCATTCATGCTCGCAGCATAGCCAAGGTTCACCATGAAATACACGAAATACACGACGACAAAAGAGGAGGCATGGGCGGCCTTGGCGGTGGCGGTTTGGGGTCCATTCGCCTTTGGCGCGAGCAGGCCAGGGCAAGCCAAATCGGCTTGCCGACGGGCAGGCGGGGTTTACTGTGGGGGCGTGAAACTGCTGTTCATCGCGGATATCGTAGGGCAACCGGGGCGGCGCGCGGTCAGGGAGCTTCTCCCACAGTTGCGCCAGCAGCATCAGTTGAGCGTGGTGGTAGGCAACGGCGAGAACTCCGCCGGGGGTTCGGGTATTACGATGAAAACGGCCGAGGAGCTCTTTTCGGCCGGGGTGGACATCATTACCTGCGGGGACCATCTCTGGGACCAGAAGGAGGTCATGGGGCTGCTTGAAAGCGAGCGCCGGTTTGTGCGACCATTGAACTATCCGCCCGGGACACCAGGGCAGGGGAGCACGATCTTCGAGGCGCAGGGCTTGCCCCCCGTGGCGGTTCTCAACCTGCAGGGGCGCACCTTCATGCCGCCGCTGGAGAACCCATTTCACGCCGCCTTGGCTGAAGTGGAGCGCCTGCGGCGCACCACCAAGCTCATCTTTGTGGATTTTCATGCGGAGGCGACGTCGGAGAAGATCGCGTTGGGACGGATGCTCGACGGGCAGGTGAGCGCGGTCGTTGGGACGCACACGCACGTCCAGACCGCGGACGAGCAGATTTTCCCCGGCGGCACGGCGTTTCTGGCGGATGGCGGGTTCACCGGGCCGCATGAGAGCGTACTGGGGCGTGAGATTAAGCCGATCATCCGGCGGTTTATGACGAGCATGCCGCAGAAGTTCGAAGTGGCCAAGGAGCGGGTCTTGTTGCAGGGCGCGGTGGTGGAGATTGATGAGCACACGGGGCACGCGAAGGCCATTCAGCGCGTGTCCCAATCCCTTTGAACTGCAATGCCCAAGCCGGTTAAATTACAGTGGGACTTCGGAGAGCTGTTCCCGGCGCAGTCTCACGCGGCGCAGCGCAAGGTCCTGTCGGTCACCGAACTGACGTGGAAGATCAAACGGCTGCTCGAACAGCGGATGGGCGAGATTTGGGTGACCGGCGAGATTACCAATCTGCGCCTGCAAAACTCCGGCCACATATACTTCACGCTCAAGGACGCAGGGGCGCAGTTAAGCTGCGTGCTGTTCCGGGGCGCGGCTCAGGTGGATCGCTCGTTGTTGCAGGATGGGCGGAAGGTGACTTTGCAGGGGGAGGTGACGGTTTATGAGCCGCGCGGGCAATACCAGTTGCGGGTCACGAAGGTTGAGTTGCAGGGTGTCGGCGCACTGCAGGCGGCCTTTGAAAAACTGAAGCAGCGGCTCAAGGCCGAAGGGTGGTTCGCGCCAGAGCGCAAGCGCCCTTTGCCGCGCTACCCCCAGTGCATCGGCCTGGTGACTTCGCCCACCGGGGCTGCCATCCGGGATGTGCTGCACGTGGTTAAACGGCGGAATCCCGCGCTTGAGATCATACTGGCGCCCTGTCGCGTGCAGGGCGAGGGGGCGGCGGATGAGATCGCCTCGGCCATCAGGTTGCTTAACGAATTTGGTGCTGCCCAGGGGACACTAGACCTGATCCTTGTCACCCGCGGCGGTGGCAGCCTGGAAGACTTGTGGGCCTTCAACGAGGAGGTGGTTGCCCGGGCGATATTTGAGTCCCGCCTGCCGGTCGTCTCGGCGGTCGGGCATGAGATTGACTTTACCATCAGCGACTTCGTGGCCGACCTGCGTGCCGCGACACCTAGCGCCGCGGCGGAGGTCATTACCGAAGGCGTATTCTCCAGCAGCCAGTTTCTGGCTGAATCCGCGCAGCGCATCCGGCAGTTGGTGGGGCAGCAGATGGACGACAGACGTTACGAGCTGACGCAAACCGTTCATCGCCTTGCGCGCGTCCATCCCCGCCGCCGGCTGAACGACTGGCTGCAGCGCCTCGATGACGCGCAGGCGAGCCTGCTGCGCTGCGTGAAACAAGCCGCGCGCCAGGAGCGGCTCGCCCGGCAGAGTCTCTCGGACCGGCTGGCGCGGGTTCGTCCGGCGCTGTTGCTGCGGCAGAGGCGTGAGGTGTTGAGTCAGTTGCAGCGCCGGCTGCGGGAGGAGACGCGCCGGCAGCTTGAATTGTGGCGCAGCGGACTTGGCATGCTGGACGCCCGATTGCGGCTGCTGGGGCCAGAGCAAGTGCTGGCCCGTGGCTATTCGATCACCATGGATGGGGCGACCGGCAAGGTCTTGCGCAAGGCGGGAGAGGTCAAAGCCGGTCAACGCCTGAAGACGCGGCTCAAAGTGGGTGAGGTCTTCAGTAAAGCGGAACAGTAATCAGGGACAAACTACGCGATAGAAACGCTGCGGTGCATCGGCCTGGTTCGTGAAGGAGACGCTTGTCTCCGGAGCCGAGGCCGTGCCCACATTGAGCCAGTTTGTGTCCTGGAGATTGGTATTTGCCTGGACAGTGTAAAGGAAGTTGCTGAGGCCCTGCCACTGGATGATTTCCGGCGATGTCATTTGCAGGGTCGGTGCGGGGACGATCAAGGTGAGCGAGGCATTTGAGCTGGTCGCGGTGCCGGCAGCGTTAGAGATTACCACAGAATAGTCACCCATGTCGGCGGGTTGAATGTTGGTCCGCGTATATCCGCTGGCATTTGCGCCTATAAGGTCCGTGGCGTTAAACCGCCATTGATAGCTCAGCGGATCGGTGCCGGTGGCGACGACGGTGAACGTGGCATGAGTGCCCTGGCTGGCGGCTTGAGCCGAGGGGTGGGCAATGATAGCCGGCGGAACGACGATGTTAAGCGTTGCGTTCGAGCTGGTTACACTTCCCGCGGAATTGGTTACAACAACGCAGTAAACCCCTGCATCGGCTGGCTGTGAATTCATACGCGTGAAACTGGTCGTGGTTGCTCCCGCAATGTTGGTCGAGCCAAACCGCCATTGGTAAGCGAGCGGTGCGGTGCCATCGGCCGCCACAGTGAAGGTGGCATTGGCTCCCAAGCTGACAACCTGAGTCGAGGGCTGGGTAACGATAGCTGGGGGAATGATGACGGTGAGAGTTGCGTTCGAGCTGGTTACACTTCCCGCGGAATTGGTTACAACAACGCAGTAAACCCCCGCATCCGCCGGCTGTGAATTCACACGCGTGAAGCTGGTCGTGGTTGCTCCCGCAATATTGGTCGAGCCAAACCGCCACTGGTAGGCGAGCTGTGCGGTACCATCGGCTGTGACGGTGAAAGTGGCGTTGTTGCCCCGAACCACGGTCTGGCTTTGCGGGTGGAGGGCAATGGATGGAGGATTGGTGACGTAGTTCGTCACGTAATAGGTCACGTTGAATGTCCTCATCACTCCCATGTGCTGCATACCGCTCATGTGGGAATCGCCTGATAGCACGGGAGAGACTTCGTTCAAAGGGGAGTAAACGGCAGAATCGAAGACCAATCCCTTGGGGAATGTGCGGGAGCCAATCGTGGTGGCAATGAGCTTGCCGCTGAGGCTCTGGCTGGGGAAGACGTAATCGTAACGTTCGTCTCGGCCTTCGTTGGTGTCCGGATCGCCCCCCGTTTCGGCGTCTGTGGGGATCGGGCTGTCGGAGAAGTTGCTGGCGAGGTGCTGGTAAGCTCCTTCCGATGAGTCATGAATATTACAATCGCCCGCTACGACAATCCAGGCGTTGGCGGGGAAATTGGCGTTGATGAGGTTGACCAGGTTGATTGCTTGAGCATTGCGCCGGCTGACGTTATCACCGCCACCGCTGGCTTTGAGGTGAATGCTGACGACGTATAGGTCGTTTGTGCCCGGAATGTCTATCCTGGCCCAGGCAAAGCCGCGGTCGTTTACGCCGGGGTCCACATCCTCCCAGGTGCCGCTGCTAATGATGGGCCAGCGGCTGACAATGCCATTGGGAATGCTGTAGCCGCCCGGTTCGCGATAATAGTGAAAACTGGTGCCAAAAGCCGTATCCACAAGCTGGCGGAGCTGGGTATCAGAGGTGCTGCCGTTGTATTTGAACTCCTGCATGGCAACAATATCGGGTTTCAGGCCCTGCAAGATCCGGATGCCCGGCGCCTCGTAGCTCTGGCCGTTTCCGGAGGTGAGATTGGACGCCATGACCCGTAAGGTCGCGTTCGTTTGGACTACGACGGGCGTTTGGCCAAGGAGATTCAACGATGCAAGTAAGACGCCGGGAAGCAGAAGACTCCCGGCCCGAGCAACAACATTCATAGGGAACGACAGGACACTAGTTGCATTATAACTATAACTAGCGTTTGGGCGCAAAAATGCAAGCCCACAATCCAACCAGGCGTTAGAGTTCGCCGAGGAATACTGCTCCAGCGCACCTGCGACTTTGCAACTCCCCACTGGACGCGACAGCATGTTTGTCCTAATCTCCGGTTGTGCCGAGAGCGCCGAAGAACGCGGGTCAAAGCAATCCCGCCGAAGCCTCCAGTCTGCCGTTTGAGGAGGCTTTGAAGCAGCTGGAAACCATCGTCGCCGCGATGGAGTCTGAGGATTTGCCGCTGGAGACCTTGCTGGCTAAGTACGAGGAAGGCACACGGCTGGCCCGAACCTGCCAGGAAAAGCTGGCGGAGGCCGAGTTGAGGATCCAGATGCTGGAGAAGGCCGCCGCGGGCGACTTGAAACTGAAACCCCTGGCGTTGCCGGATAGCGCGGACGAATAGAACAACGGAAAGCCGGGGCAAGGGAGTGTTGACACGAACGCTCCAATGCTCCAATACCCCAATATCCAGACTCTCAAGCATGAGCCAATATCTGCAGACGGTGGATGGCCCAGCCGACGTCAAGAAGCTGACGTTGGAGCAACTGCAGCATCTGGCCGGCGAGATCCGGCAGGAACTCATCACCGTGCTGGCCCGGCATGGCGGCCACTTGGGACCCAACCTCGGCGTAGTGGAGCTGACGCTGGCGCTGCATTACGTCTTCAGCACGCCCCACGACAAGTTTCTCTGGGACGTGAGCCACCAGATTTATGTCCACAAGCTGTTGACCGGCCGCAAGGCGCGGTTCGACACCATTCGCACTACGGACGGCTTGAGCGGGTTCGCTTTGCGCTCGGAGAGCAAGCACGACTGCTATGGCGCGGCCCACGCCGGCACGGCTCTGTCTGCGGCTCTCGGCATTTGCGCCGGCCGCGACCAGCGCGGCAGCGATGAGAACGTGGTGGCGATTTTCGGCGACGCCGCCCTGACCAACGGCATATCGTTCGAGGCCCTGAACAATATCGCTCAGACGACGAACAGGTTCATCGGCATCCTGAACGACAATGAGTGGGGGATTGCCAAGAACGTCGGCGCGATCTCCAGCTACCTAAACCGCCTCATTACCCATCCGTCCTACAACAAGCTCGCCCGGGATTTCGAGCGTTTTGTCCGGCGTTTGCCCAAGGGGGAAATCGCCTTGAAGCTTGCGCACAAGGCGGAAGAGGGGTTCAAGGGCGCCATCACCGACGTGGGCCTCCGCCCCAGCCCCAGCGGGATTGAGATGGATGGCCGCGGTGGCTATGGCAGCAGCCTGATTTTCGAGGAAATGGGTCTGCGGTATCTGGGTCCCATTGACGGCCACAATCTTGCATTGCTTATCAGCACGCTGGAGTTTGCCAAGACTTGCGACCGGCCTCTCGTCATCCATGTGCTCACCCAAAAGGGCAAGGGCTACGAGGCGGCGCTCAAGAATCCCGAGAAGTTTCACGGGCTCGGTCCCTATGACGTGGCTACGGGGGCAACCGTGCCCGCGCTGCCTGGCACGCCACCGAACTGGCAGGACGTGTTTGGCCAGGCCCTGGTCAAGCTTTGCCAAAAGGACAACTCACTTGTTGGAATTACCGCCGCCATGCCCAGCGGCACCGGTTTGAAGCATCTGGAGAAAGCCATGCCTAACCGTTACTACGACGTGGGCATTGCCGAGGAGCACGCGGTCCTGTTCGCGTGCGGTATGGCGACCATGGGGTTCCACCCCGTCTGCGCGATTTACTCGACCTTTCTGCAGCGCGCTTATGATTGCATCGTCCACGACGCAGCGCTCCAGGATTTGCCGGTCATCTTCTGCATGGACCGGGCAGGGCTCTCAGCACAGGACGGCCCAACGCACCACGGCTTGTTCGACATTTCCTACGTCCGCTCTGTGCCTAACTGCATTGCGATGGCACCGAAGGACGAGGATGAACTGGTAGATATGATGTTCACGGCCACCCAGGAACCGCATCCGACCTTCATCCGTTATCCGCGCGGCCCTGCCGAGGGCGTACCAATCAAGGAGCAGCCCCAGCGGATCGAAATTGGCAAGGCGGAGGTCCTGCGCGACTTCGCCCACAGCGGAGGCCGCAAAGTGGCCCTCTTGCCGCTCGGGAATATGATGGCGTTGGGACGCGAGGTGATGGGGCAGTTGACGGCCGAAGGCTATGACGTGGCCCTCATCAATCCTCGTTTCGTCAAACCGCTGGATGCCAGAGTGACGGAGTTGTTCGGACGAACGGCGGACCTGGTGGTTACGATGGAGGACCACGTGTTGATAGGCGGTTACGGAAGCGCGGTGCTGGAGGTTTACAACGAAAAGCGGATCAAGACCCCCGTCATACAGGTTGGGTGGCCGGACAAGTTTATCGAGCACGCCACGACCGTCGAACACCTGCGGAGCAAGTATGGGCTCACCGTGGAGAACACCGTGGCCAGAGTGCGGGTCGAATTTGCTAACGCCGCCGTGGACCGCCTGACCCCGGTCGCGCAGGTCTGCTGAACGCACTCGCGCGGGAGTCGGGCAGGCCGCGGGTTGCGGAGGCGGGCGTCCAGGTAATCCCTCAGTCTGGGAGGGCGCTTTCGCCGAAAGCGCCACTGTTTGGCCGCCTCGGCGAGGCGGCCCCAGCCAAGAGTGTGACCTTACGCGTTCAGTGTTTCTCCGCTTGAAGTTTTCCCGGCGCACGGTTACCTCTAGGCATACAGCAGATAAACGCAACTATCGACCATGCCCTATAAAGAAGTCACTCCACCCGCCGGCGGGAGGATTTCCGTCAAGAGCGGAAGACTGATGGTTCCCCCCAATCCTGTAATTCCCTTTATCCGCGGTGACGGCACCGGTCCCGACATCTGGGCGGCCAGCCAGCGCGTGTTCGATGCCGCGGTCCAGAAGGCGTATGGCGGCAAGCGCAAGATCGCCTGGTTCGAGGTGTATGCCGGTGAGACGGCGAAGAACAAGTTCGATAACTGGCTGCCCGATGACAGCGTCGAAGCCTTCAAGGAGTATTTGGTCGGCATCAAAGGCCCGTTGACCACGCCGATTGGCGGCGGCATCCGGTCACTGAATGTCGCGCTGCGGCAGATGCTGGATCTCTACGTCTGCCTGCGCCCGGTTCAGTATTTCCAAGGCGTGCCTTCGCCCGTAAAGCACCCGGAGAAAGTGGACATGATCATCTTCCGGGAGAACACGGAAGATATCTATGCCGGCATTGACTACCAGGCGGGCAGCCCGGAAGCGAAGAAGATACTCGAGTTCATGCAGCGGGAGCTGCCGGCGGCGTTCAAGAAGATCAGGTTTGGCAACGCGGCTGCCGACCAGATCGGCGTCGGCCTCAAGCCGGTCAGCAAGCCCGGGACCGAGCGCCTTATCCGCGCCGCGCTCGAATACGCCGTGCGACACAAGCGCAAGAGCATCACGATTGTCCACAAGGGCAATATAATGAAGTACACCGAAGGCGCGTTTCGCGATTGGAGCTACGAGTTGGCCAAACACGAGTTTGGCGCGGTGGAAGTAGATGGCGGCCCCTGGTGTAAAACCCCGCAGGGCATCATTATCAAGGACGCGATCGCGGACATCACCTTGCAGCAGGTGCTCACGCGGCCGGAGGATTTTGATGTGATTGCCACGCTCAACCTGAACGGCGACTATCTCAGCGACGCATTGGCGGCGCAGGTCGGCGGCATCGGCATCGCCCCCGGCGGCAACATCAACTACGTCTCCGGCCATGCCATCTTCGAGGCGACGCATGGCACCGCGCCGAAATACGCCAACAAGGACCGGGTCAACCCGGGCAGCGTCGTGCTCAGCGGCGAGATGATGTTCCGCTACCTGGGCTGGGCCGAGGCGGCGGACCTGATTCTCAAGGGACTGAACGGCGCGATCAGTTCGAGGCGGGTCACGTATGACTTCGCCCGCCTTATGACCGGCGCCACCGAGATCAAGTGCTCCCAATTCGGGGACAACATCATCGAGCACATGAGCTAAGGTGCTTCCAGGGGCGTGCCTGAATGGCACCCTGCCGGCTGGTTATCAGCCCGGGTGGGGTACCTTCGTACGGGGTAGCCACCGCCAAGCCACCGGCAAGCCTCCGGGAGCCACCGGTAAGCCACAGGGAAGCCTGAGGCAAGGTGGCGGCTGGGGATCGGTAGCTGTCCAAAATGGGACATATTGGCTCTAACGCGGCGCTTGATTGGCCGAGTGAACCCGATTCCCTGCGGGGTCCACAATCGTCGGAGTGATGAAGCCCAGCAGGTTGCGCTTCTGCGTGCTCTTGCTTTCACTGCGGAAGAGCTTTTCCACACCGGGCAGGTTGCCCAGCACGGGCGCCCTGTCTCTGACACTCCCGACCTGGTCAGAGAGCAACCCTCCCAGGACGAGCGTCTGGCCATCCCAGACATTGACGCTGGACTGGATTTGGCAGACCCGAAAGACAGGCTGCGGGGGCGTGACTTGCCTGGCCTTGCCGTTGAGATAGACCGTGACACGGTTGGTTTGGCTGGCTTCGTATCCCACGAATTCGGTCAGCGACGGAAGCACCGACAGGTTGATGGTGTAATCATCCGGGAGGACGGTCGGAGTGATATCCAGCACCGGGCCGAACTCCATTTGCTCGGTCTTGAATGCCGCGTTGTCGGTGTCATTGGTGCCGCTGATGCCCGGCGGCTGCAGCGCCCGTTCATTGATGCCCCGTACTATGGTGCGGAGCTCGGCGACCTTGCACTGCGCCTGGCGACCACTGAGGGTGGTCACCTCGGGTTGAGCGAGCAGCTCCGTTCCATGACGCTGCTCCAGCGCCTTGAGCATCGCGCGGAACTGCGGCTCGGTGAGAATGCCTGTGAGGTGAAGGGCCTGGCCGGCGCCATTCGTGGCTGCGAGTTGGCTTGGCAACATTCTCAGGCCGGCGCTCGCAGCGTTGGTTGCCAGGACGGTGTTCAAGTGCCAATCAAGTCCTACCGCTTTAGCGTCCTCCTCGGACACCAGGACGAACCTGGCCTTGACGTTGATTTGAGCGGGCACGGTGTTCAGGACCTGGAGGGCCGCCTCAATAATGTCCAGGTCCGCCAACGTCGCTCGGACGATGAGCAACCCCTGGCGCTCGTTGAAATAAGCTGCCTTGCCCGGGTTTCTGGCCGGATCCATGTCCGCGCCCAGCCTGGTGAAGTAGTCGCGCAGCGCGGCGTCTTGCGTCTGCAGCCTCTGCTTCTCGTTGGCGCCAATTGGGCCGAATGGGTTGTTCCCGCGGTCCGTTAACGGCAGGTGCAGGCTGTCGAGCAGCGTTTTCGGGTCCACCTTAAAGGTGCGAACATAGAGAGTAGTGGTCTCGCGTGCTCTGAGGGAGAACACGATAGCGGAATCCTCGATGGAGTACTTGATGGGATGGTCAGCCACCTTCACGATCGCATCCAGCGCGTCCCCCAACCGAACGTCGGTGAGGGGCGGATCGATCTTGATGACGATGGCGCGCAGATCCACTTGCCCGGGCGGAGGCGCGGCGAGGAGATTGCCATCCGGCCCCAGCACCGCCGCAGTAGCGGCTGTGGCCGCGTTAGTGTCCTGGTGGAGGAGGAAGTTGATGCCGCGCCTTTCCGGGTCGCGCTTTTTGCACTCGTCGGCAAGGAAGCGCACTACTTCGCTCAGCGGCAGCTCCTGGAAGGAGACGCGGTCGAGCCGCATGTGGTCTAGTTTGCTGATTATGGCCGAGCGGCCTTGGCTGACGTTCGTATAAGACGCCGCGCTCTTGTGGCTTGGCGTAGCCTTGGGCGCTGACGAGGCCCTGTTCCACTTATCGATCTGGCCCTCGATGATATCCAGGTCCTGCAGCGTGGCTCGGACCAGCAGCAAGCCATTGCCGTAGTTATAATGAGCCGATTTCCCGGGGCTGGTCGCCGGATCCAAATCCACCCCCGCTTTAGCGAAGTGAGCTATCAACGCAGACACCACGGAACCCAGTTCATCGGTACCAACCGGACCCTTTGCCAAAGACAGGGCCTCGATCAGCGTATTTGTGCTGATCCGGAATATGCGGATGTAGAGTTGCGAACCGTCGGCCGGCATGGTGGGGCTGGACGTCGCACCCGCGCCAGTGGTGGGTGCAGGCGCATCGCCCATCGGCACCGCCAGCGCGGCGAAGCTGAGAACGCCCAGCACCGAGGTGAAGCCCAGGCCGGCCCGGCGCGGCGGCCGGAACTCCAGCAGCCGCTCGATGCGCCGGCGCAGCGAGCTATGCGACTCAAGAATGCCCACCAGCCCCAGCGTCGCCAGCGGACGCGGCAGCGCCAGCTTCGCCACTTCCAGGAGCGTCGGGGCGTAGCTTTCGGCCTCCTCGCTCAGGGCCAGCATCACGGCATCGTCCACCGCTTCCTCGCGCACGCGCCGGATGCGGGCATTGGCCACCCAGAGCAGCGGGTGCCACCAATAGACGATCTGCAACAGCGTCTGCAGGCAGTTGACCCAAACGTCGCCCCGCCGCAGATGAATGACCTCGTGCAGCAGCACCGCCCGCAACTGGGCCGGGGGAAGGCGCTCGGCCAGCGCGCGCGGCAACAGGATGACGGGCCGGAACAGGCCGCACACCGCCGGGGACTGCAAGCGGTCAACCAGCTTCACCCGTCCGGCAAGCGGCAGCTCGGGAAGCAGCCGGTCCAGCACAGCCGGCGCCGCCTGGGCGCGCGCGGCGTCGCGGGCCACCTGCGACCAGCGGCGCAGCATCCACAGGAACAACGCGGCGCTGACTGCAACCGCCCCGGCAAAGGCCCAACCGGTGGCGGACAGGGCAGGGGGCAGCGGGGCGACGTGAAGCGGCGTGGCTGGCAGAGGCACAACGGGCAGGGACCTGGCATCGTAGGTAACCACCGTCTGCGCGGGGGGACGTGGCGGCGGGGCCGTCTTCGCGGGCCGGAGCCACCAACCGGCGCCGGTGGGAAAGGCCAGGGACGGGGGCAGCAGCAGTTTCACCAGCACGACCAGCCAAAGCGCATAACGCACCGCCGCCCGCAGCTTGCGGCGCAGCAAGAGATCGAGTGCCAGCACCAGTCCGATCAGCAGACTGGATTGCCAGAGCATCGGCCATCCGAGCCGGGCAGCGGACTCCGCCCAGCCGTTTACAGACTCGATCAGCGAGTTCATGGCAGTAGTTCCTTGGGTTGCGTCGTCAGACCTTCCCCGCGTCCTTCTTCTTCGCCTTGATCAGCGCCTCCAGCTCCGCCAGTTCGGCGGCGGAGAGCTTGCCCGTCTCCAGGAGGCACTGAACCATCGGGGTCAGGGCGCCGTTGAAGGCGTGCCGGAGGGTGTAGAACAGTTCGCCGCGCTGCGCCTGTCTGCGGGTGATGGCCGACCGGTAAAGCGTGGGATGAAGAGCCTTCTCGGCCGCCAGCAGGCCCTTGGCCACCATGCGGTCCATCAACGTGCGGACGGTGGAATAGGTCCAGCCGGTTTGGCGGTGCAGCTTCTGGCGGATTTCCGGCGCGGTGCAGGGTTCGCTGTCCCAGACGGCCTTGATGATCGCCCACTCCGCTTCAGTCAACTCAGTTCTCGGTATTGGCATAGGATGGCATTCGTTGCCGGGCAGAATCTCTACATTTGTAGAGGGTGTCAACCACAATCTTTACAAATGTAAAGGGCGACCCAAGCCTTGGCGAACTGGCCGCACACTTCACTCAATGGGTGGGGATTCGGGAGAGAACTCCCCGAAAGGAACCTTCGCGCGTTGAACCTCCGAACCACCGGCAGCCGCGGACGTGAGTTGGCGCTATCTTAAGGTTCTTCGCGGATTGCCGGGGAATACCGATGGCAATCCGCCTTCCAGCGTGCGTGGCCGAGGTGGAGGTGGCCCGTCGGGGAAGGGGCGAGGCGGCCGCGATGCGTGGTGCGTGGGCACGGGTCAGGCTAGAAGGCTTCGTCCGGGTGGGCGGACAACCACTCCCTCAGGCCGGGGAGGGGAAAGGAAAGGAGCTTCTGGGCTCTGGCGCTATTCAACGAGGTGTCGGGCGCCCGGGGTGCGCCGGTGTATTCCTTGAGCGAGGCGGCGTCAATGCGCGGCTGCAGGCCTGGCCAGCGCGCGGCGAGGAGCTGGCCTATTTGCCACCGGGAGAGTCTCTCGCGGCCGGCAACGTGATAAAGGCCCGTGCTGCCGCGGCCCACTAATTCCCAAATGGCGCGAGCAGTGATTTCGGCCGGAATGGGGGAGCGGAACTCGTCGGTGAACTGGCGGACTGAGTTGCCTGCCTGCCAGGCCCGGCGCAACTGTTCGTTGAAGCCGCGGTTGCCAGCGGGAGAGGTGCCGCCGTTCAACGAGGTGCGGATGACTGTGTGCCCGGGGTTGGCCAGGAGCACTTGCTCCGCCGCGACCTTGGTCTGCGCATACACGCTCAAGGGATTGACGGGGGCGGTTTCGTCGTAGTCGCCCAACTGACCGTCGAAGACCAGGTCGGTGGATAGGAAGATCAGGGGGATGTCGGCCGCCAACTCGGCGAGGAGGGTGGTGACCTCGACGTTGAGCTTGCGGGCGAGCGCGGGGTTGGCTTCGCATTGCGGGCTTTGGCTGAGGGCGGCGCAATGGATCACGAGTTGCGGAGGCTGCTTGCGGAAGGCAGAGCGAACGGTGGAGAAGTCAGACAGGTCGAGCCGGTCGCGGGTGAGCGGGACGACGTTCGCGCTGGGGGCGTGCTGCGCGGCGGCGCGGACCAAGTAATTGCCGATCAGCCCGCCCGCGCCAGTGACCCAAACCGTTTTCAATCCAGCAGCCGCCGAGTCACGCCCGTGTAGGCGTCAATGCGGCGATCGCGCAGGAAAGGCCAATGGGTGCGCGTGTCGTCCACCTTGTCAAGGTCGAGCGACACGACCAGCGTTTCGTCCTGCGTGGGGCTGGCTTTTGCGAGGATTTCGCCGAAAGGACCGGCGACGAAGCTCTGTCCCCAAAACTCGATGCCCGCGCCGGCCAATTTCTCATGCCCGACGCGGTTAGGCACTGCGACGTAGCAGCCGTTAGCAATCGCATGGCTACGCTGGACGGTCTCCCAAGCGGCATGCTGTTGCTCACCCAAAGCTGATTTTTCCCGGGGGTGCCATCCGATAGCGGTGGGGTAGAACAGGATCTCCGCTCCTTGCAGCGCAGTCAGCCGTGCCGCCTCGGGAAACCATTGGTCCCAGCAGATCAAAACGCCAATCCTGGCGTAGCGGGTCTGCCAGGCGGGGAAACCGAGATCGCCCGGGGTGAAATAGAACTTTTCGTAGAAGAGCGGGTCGTCCGGGATGTGCATCTTGCGGTAGATGCCCAGCAGCGAGCCATCGGCGTCAATAACTGCTGCCGTGTTGTGATATACGCCTGCGGTTCGCTTTTCGAATAGACTGACGATGATTACCGCTTGCCGTTCCTTCGCCAGTTTCTGGAAGGCCGCCGTGGTGGGGCCGGGGACCGGCTCGGCCAGTTGAAAGTGTTTGTGGTCCTCAGACTGGCAGAAATACTGGGAGCGAAACAGCTCTTGAGTGCAGATGATTCGGGCACCCTCCCGTGCGGCGCGGTCGGCGGCGGCCAGCGTCATATCGAGGTTCGTCGCCGTGTCGGGTGAGCACGCCGCCTGGATTAGTCCGATTTTGACAACGCGATCACTCATCCAACTTCGGGGGGTGTCGTTGAAGGCGACTCCTCTGGCCCCTTGGTGTGGCCGCGCACAGACCGCTTGAAGTGCTTGGTGCTGCCCGTGATGGCCTGGGAGGCCACCGGCGGCACTGCCTGGCCAAACAGCTCGCGGATGAACTTGCCCAGCGTTTCGTTAGTGGGACCGTAGCCCGAGTGATAGATGTAATGTTCCAGGTCATACAGCAGCTCGTCGCCGCTCGCATAGCGCTTGTCGAGGTCCCGCTCCAGGGCGCGGTGGAGAATCTCGTTCAGGCGGTCGTCAATGCGCGGGTCCAGTAGCCGGAAGTCCGGGATGGGCAGGCCGATCATGCGCTGCCGGGATTCTTCCGACGTGGGGGCCTTAAAAATATTCTTACCCAGTAACAAGTGGGCCAGCACCACCCCGGCCGAGAAGAGGTCTGACCGCTGGTCGGTGATCTGGAAATCCGCCTGTTCGGGGCTCATGTAGTCGGCCTTGCCAGCCACCACCTCGCCTTCGTTGTCCACGAGGAAACCGCGTGCCTTGGCGATGCCGAAGTCGGTCAGCTTCACGTCTCCCTCGAACGCGATCATAATGTTCTTGAAGCTCACGTCGCGGTGGACAAGGCCCAGCGGTTTGCCATCCTTGTCGGTCTTGGCGTGGGCGTAGGCCAGGCCGCGGGCGACGCGGCTGACGACGAACACCGCCAGTTCCTTGGGCAAAATGCGTTTCCTGTCCGCCAACTGCTGAGCGAACTGCTCCAGGTTCACGCCGCGGATCAGCTCCATGGCGATGAAATAGACCCCGTTGGTCTCGCCCAGGTGATACGTCTGGACGATATTGGTGTGGATCAGGTCGGCCACCAGCTTGGCCTCACCGATGAAATTCTCGAGGAACTGCTTCTGGTTGGCGTAGTTCTGGCGGATCACCTTGATGGCAATGCGCTTGACGAATTCGCGCGCGCCGAGCTGCTCGGCCTCATACACAATTCCCATGCCTCCCTCAAATATCTTGCGCACGATCTCGTAGCGAAACTCGTTCTGAATTGTAAAGAGGGCCACGCGCGGATGTTGGTCAAATGCAATTTGATGTCAAGCCCCGGGTGCGCCTCGGGTGCGCATTCCGGTGCATCGCCGCCCGGGGCAGGTGGGGCTGCCGGGAGGCTGCAAGGTTTCCTGAGAATTTGGCAGTCCCTCGGTCTGGCAGGGCGCTTTCGCCGAAAGCGCCACCATTTGGCTGCCCCGGCGAGGCGGTCCCAGCCAAGACTGAGGCCTTGCAGAATTTCTCATTTTGTCCTTGCGCGAACCCGGCAATGAGTTTTAATTCACGCGAAGTCGAAAGACTCTAGGCAAGAACCAACAACAATTAACACACTATACTGATCATGGCTAAAGCACTCTCGAAATCACAAATCGCTGCCGCAATCGCTGAGAAGAATGGGCTGACCAAGAGGCAGGCCGTTCAGATTCTCGAATCCATCTGCGAACTGGCTTACAAGCAAGCCAAGAATACCTTCACCCTGCCGGGCCTCGGCAAGCTCGTGCTGGTCAACCGTGCCGCCCGCATCGGTCGCAATCCGGCCACCGGCGAGCAAATCCAAATTCCCGCCAAGCGCGTTGTGAAGTTCCGCGTCGCCAAGGCTGCGAAGGACGCCATCCTCGGCGCCAAGTAATCGAGCCCTTTTCAGAAAGGCACTCTGACGCGCTCAGGGTGCCTTTTTCGTTGGTGGGGAAGCAAGTGATGGGGTGTGGGATTGATGGGGGCGGGTCAGATCCTATGCACTGCTCCAGCGCTTCCCCGCCTCGTGCTCCTGTGAAAGTGGCTGTTGTCGGTTGTGGGGCGGTCGGAAGTTTTTACGGCGCCAAGCTGGCGCGCGTCGGGCACGAGGTCCACTTCCTCTTGCGGTCCGATTTTGATGCCGTCCGGGCTGGGGGGCTGCGCATCCAAAGCCCCGACGGGGATTTCCAGGTTCAGCCGCGCTGTGCACGGTGCCCGGACGAGATCGGCCCGGCCGACCTCGTTCTTATTGGGCTCAAGACCACTGCCAACCACCAATTTCCAGAGCTCCTCCCGCCCCTGGTTTGTCCGACCACCGCCGTGCTGACCTTGCAGAACGGCTTGGGCAACGAGGAGCAACTCGCCCGCCTGTTCCCGGTCGAGCAGATACTCGGTGGTCTATGTTTCGTCTGCTTAAACCGCATCGCCCCGGGGCTCATCCGTCATATTGGTTACGGGCAGGTTGTCCTGGGTGACTTTCAACGTCCGCCTGCTCCTCGCACCCGTGACCTTGCAACCTGTTTCGACATGGCCGGCGTGGCCTGCACGGTTAGCGATGACCTGGCGCGCGCGCATTGGGAGAAATTGGTTTGGAACATCCCCTTCAATGGTCTTGGGGTCGCCAGCGCCGCCGGTCCGGATGCCTTCGAGCGCCTCAATTTGGTCCCTGTGCCGGCTGCCCGCAGCTGCGGATGTCAATCAGCGCACCTTGATCGGGAGACAAATCAGCGCCGATTGACGGCGGCGGCGACGGAATGCCTGACGACGGACAAGCTCCTGGGCGATGCGGGATGGGCGAGGCTTGTGCGGGAGTTGATGCTCGAGGTCATTTCCGCCGCGCGCGCGCTCGGGCACGATATTCCGGACGCGTACGCCGACGAGCATGTCGAGCGCACCCGCGCGATGGGCGCTTACAAGGCTTCCACGCTGATTGACTTTGAGCGGGGGCAGGCATTGGAGCTTGAGAGTCTATTCCTCGAACCACTCCGCCAGGCCACCAGGGCTGGGGTACCTACGCCCCGGCTCGCGGCGCTGTGCGCGGTGTTAGAGTCCCTTTGAGGTCCAGCTGCTCCAAAGCCCGGTCGTCCACCTTAATATGGGGTGAAGACCCCATACCAATTCTCCTGGATTAAGGCTAAGTTGGGCTGGCATGAGAGTGTTCTTACGGGAAAGGGCTACCGGACAGTATTACCGGGGCCTTGGAAGATCTGGCGCTGGCTGGGTGGGGGCACTGGAATTCGCGACTGTATCAGCGGCTGCCCGCCACGCTATAGCCGAGCAGCTTTCGGAAGTGGAAATCGTTTTGAGGTGCGATTATCTGGATCGCGAAGTCCCCTTGCCAGTTACGCCGCTGTGGTGCGACCTGGAACGCGAGGACGGTCTGTCCCTAAGCAGTCCTTTGCCGGTCGGTGACAATTCTCTGCTGTCGGCTCCGACGCTGTCGGGAAGTGCTTCGATGGACACCGCCGCATCGCCAAGCTGCGAGTCGGCACAAAAGTAGGAAGCGAAGTCGGGACGTCATTGGCGACCGATGCATGCGCCATGGCTAGACGAGGCGGTTGGAGTTGGGGGTTGGGAGCTTTGACCTGGATTCCTGAATGCCGTGGGCAGGTTCAGGAACTGGCTGAGCGTGAATCGTAACTCGGCCTGGAGTTGCGGGGTGGGGGCTTTTGGTTCAGACTCGCCCAGTGAAGACACGCGTTCGTTTTGCGCCAAGTCCAACAGGTTTCCTGCACATCGGCGGGGCCCGGACGGCTCTGTTCAACTGGCTGTATGCCCGGCACACGGGGGGCACGTTCATTCTGCGCATCGAGGATACCGATGCCGCGCGCAACACGCAGGAGGCGGTGGAAGTGATTCTCAACGGCCTGCGTTGGCTGGGGCTGGATTGGGACGAGGGCCCCGCGACGGGCGATCCTGGCGGCGCGAGCAAGGGCGATTGCGGGCCCTACTTCCAGAGCCAGCGCAAGGAGAATTATCGTCGGCGGGTGGAAGGACTGCTTTCCAGGGGGCTGGCGTATGAGGTGGAAGGGACAATTAAGTTCAAGATGGAGCGCTCCCCGATCCTGATCCCCGATGTGGTCGTTGGCGACGTGCGGCGGGAACTGACGGATCGGGAACAAGCAGACCCGGATTTCATCATCGTGCGATCAGACGGGCAGCCGGTGTTTCACCTGGTGAACGTAGTGGATGATCTGGAGATGGGGGTCACGCACGTTATCCGCGGGGAGGATCACCTGAGTAATACGGCCAAGCACATTGCGCTGTTCCGTGCTTTGGGGGGCGAGCCGCCCAAGTACGCGCATATCCCGCTGATCCTGAACATTGACGGCACCAAGATGAGCAAGCGGGACAAGGGGGCCTCGCTCATGACCTATGGCGAGGAGGGCTACGTGCCGGCAGCGCTGGTCAACTACCTCTGCCTGCTGGGCTGGTCGCCGAAGGGCAACCGCGAGAAGATGCCGCTGTCAGAGGTGATCGAGACATTCGACCTCCCGCAAGTCCTCCGGCACAACGCGCGATTCGACCTCACTAAGCTGATCTGGCTGAACGGGGAGTACATCCGCGAGTTGACCGACGAGCGCTTTTACGAACTGTCCGCTGAGGCGCTGAAGCGCGCCGGCTTGGACCTCGGCAAATACACGGCGGATTACGTGCGGGCGGCGCTGGAGACGTGCAAAGGGAAGGTGAAGCTGTTCGGCGAGCTGCCGGCTTACGCCGGGTTCTACTTCAAGGAAGATATCGCCTACGATCCGGAGGCCGCGCGGAAGGACTTCACGGCGGAGAACAAGCCACGCGTGGCGCGACTGCGCGAGGCGTTGGCGAAGCTGGAGCCTTTCGAGGCGGACCCGATTGGCGCTGCGCTAAAGACCGTTGCGCAGGAGCTAGGGGTGAAGGCCGGCGTGCTGGTGCATCCGACGCGCCTGGCCTGCTGCGGCAACACCGCCGGGCCAAGCCTGTATCATCTGCTGGCCATCCTGGGCAAAGAGCGTGCGCTGGCGCGAATTGACCGGGCGCTGGCAAAGATGGGGTAGTATGGCCACCGGCTGATGTCGGTGACTGCTTATTAGGCAAGGTTGCGGTTTTTGGCCCGTGATTCCGTTGCCAGGCGGGCCTTGAAGGAGAGGAGCTTCTTTTGCAGGGCGGCATTGCCGGTGGCCAGAGTCTGAACCGCGAGCAATCCGGCGTTACGAGCTCCGCCAATGGCGACGGTCGCCACCGGTATGCCGCTGGGCATTTGGACAATCGAAAGGAGGGAATCGAGTCCCTTAAGGGCTTTGCTCTCGATAGGCACGCCAATCACTGGGAGGGTGGTAAACGCTGCTGCCACCCCGGGCAAGTGCGCGGCGCCGCCAGCCCCGGCGATGATGACCCGCAAGCCGCGAGTGTGAGCAGTGCTCGCGTAGCGCTCCAAATCCCGCGGGGTGCGGTGCGCCGATATCACGCGAACCTCATGCGGCACGCCGAACTCGGCACAGGCGTCCGCGGCGGCTTTCATCGTGGGCCAATCGGAGTCGCTGCCCATAATAATGCCGACCAAGGGCTTGGCAGGTTGCTTCATGCCCTGCATGATTTACTTTGGCCTGCCGAAACTCAATGATGAAATGGAGTGGTATCGCGGACTTCCTCGCGCTCCGGCGCAACACGGGCCTTCTGCTCGTGGCGCTGGTCCTGGCGGGCACGGGTGAGAAACTCTGGCTTGGGTTCGCGCCCAAGTATCTCCAGACTCTGGGGGCGAGCATCCTCGTCATCGGCCTGTTCGATGCGCTGCAAACCCTGCTTGGCGCAGTCTATGCCTATCCCGGCGGCTGGTTGACGGACCGGTGGGGCCAGCGGCGGTCGCTGATTCTATTCAGCGCCCTGTCTTTGGGGGGGTACGCATTGGCGCTGGCTTGGCATCATTGGCTGGCCCTCCTGATCGGCGCGTTTCTGTTCCTCGCCTGGAGCGCGTTGTCCTTGCCCACGACCTTCACCGTCGTCGCCACCTCGCTCAAGGCCCGCCAGCACACCATGGGCATCGGCATCCAATCCATGGTGCGCCGCGTGCCAATGATGCTTGGCCCGCTGGTGGGAGGGTGGCTGATCACCCGCTTTGGTTGGACGCGCGGCGTGCAGTACGCGCTGCTGCTTTGTCTGTTGCTGACGCTTCTCACCATGGCGTTCCAATGGTTCATGTTCGAGCCGGCACGGGGTGAAGTCGCCCCAGCCGGCGAGTCCAATGGCACAAACTTCCTGGCGGTCATAAAATCTTTCACCCCCGCGCTGCGGGAGCTGCTGATCAGCGACATACTGATCCGGTTCTGCGAGCGCATCCCTTACGCGTTCATCATCTTGTGGGCGATGAATCGCGGCGGCGTTGACGCGCAGCAGTTTGGGCTGCTGGTTGCCATTGAGATGGTTACGGCGATGATCTGCTACATCCCCGTGGCGCACCTGGCGGACAAATACGGGCGGCGGCCGTTTGTACTGGTCACGTTCATGTTCTTCACGCTGTTCCCGGTGACGCTGCTCTGGGCGACCAGCTTCGGCTGGCTGGCGCTGGCGTTTGTCGTTCGCGGCTTGAAGGAATTCGGCGAACCGGCTCGAAAGGCCTTGATTATCGGGGAGGCTGTGCCGGAGTTGCGGGCGCGAACGTATGGCGCATATTACCTGATTCGGGATTGCGTAGTGACCAGCGGGTCGTTTGTCGGGGCATGGCTGTGGAGCATCGGCCCCTATGCGAACTTCGCGGGGGCTGCGGCATGCGGGGCTATGGGAACAGGCTGGTTCTGGTGGTTCATCTTTCGGCGGAAGGCTGTTCCGGGATTGACGGGCAGCCCCGGGAGCGCAGAATCAGCCGGAACTCGGACATGACAACAGCCAACAAGATTACCATCCTGCGAATCCTGCTGATTCCGGTCTTCGTGGTGCTGACCCTCTACTACACCAAGGAGGGCAAGGAAGTGTATCGTGTGTTGGCGATTCTGTGTTTTGCCATTGCCGCTGTCTTTGATGGCGTGGACGGCTACGTCGCGCGGCGGTACAATCAGCGCAGTGAACTCGGTGCCATCCTTGATCCGCTGGCCGACAAACTGTTGCTGGTTTCCGGCATAGTGGTGCTGAGTTTTGATCACTCGCCGCATCTTGAGAGCGTTCCCCTTTGGCTAACGGGCACAATCATCGGGCGGGATATTCTGATACTGATCGGCATGCTGGTAATTCAATTGGTGGTTGGCAAAGTCAAGGTGCAACCGCGAATCATTGGCAAAATCGCTACTGTGTTGCAGATGGCCGTCGTACTTCTGATCTTATTGAAGAAGAAGGAGGACTGGCTTCCCGCACTGACTCTTGGCGCGGTCTTTTGCACGGGGATATCGGGACTGCTCTATGTGTGGGATGGCACGCGCCAGTTGAGCGCGCACCCTTCGTCGAGTCCGAAGCCCAAAGTCCAAAGTCCAGAGTCCGAGGAAGGGGCGCCCTCCTGATTCGGCAAACAATGCGCATAGGTATATGGGAAAACCAGTTGAGTTGAAACTGAAGGAAGGAGACGTGGCGCCGGACTTCACTGCCGCCAGTAATGGCGGGGGCAAGGTGTCCCTGTCCGGCTTCAAGGGGAAGAACGTGATTCTCTACTTTTATCCTCGGGATAACACGCCAGGCTGCACCAGGGAGGCGTGCGCCTTCCGCGACGAGTTTGCCGCGTTCAGGAAGAAAGGCGCAGTCGTTCTCGGTGTCAGCACCGATTCAGCCAAGTCGCATGACAAGTTTGCGGATAAATACAAGCTGCCGTTTACCCTGGTGTCGGACGAGGACAAGAGGATTGCTTTGGCCTACGGGGCTTGGGGACCAAAGAGCTTCCTGGGCCGGAAGTACCAGGGCATGTATCGGGTGACCTTCCTGATCGGGCCCGATGGCCGGATCAAGAAGGTCTGGCCGATGGTTAAGCCGGCCGACCACGCCAGGGAGATTTTGGCCGCGCTCTAGCCCATGGGTCCGCCATGCCGCTGAACGACCGCTGCCATTTGACAGCCGGGCTGACCCAGTTTACTTGTGTAACCGAGTTAACCATCTAACCAAGATTAATTATGGCAATACCTGTAGGGTCCAAAGCACCTGATTTTAGTCTGAAATCCAAGCAAGCGTCCGGGTTGGTGGACGTGAAGCTCAGCGACAACCTGGGCAAGAAGCACACCGTCCTGCTGTTTTTCCCGGCGGCGTTCACCGGCGTCTGCACCCAGGAACTGTGCGACATCACCAGCGGCCTCAACGCCTATGCCGGACTTAACGCCGAGGTTATCGGCATCAGCGTGGATACGCCCTTCGCCCAGGAAGCCTGGGCGCAGAAGGAGAAGATTGGCATCAAGCTGGCCAGCGACCTCAACAAGGAGGTCATCAAGAAGTACGACGTGGTCTTCCCGATGCTGGCTGGCGTAGGGGACACCGCAGCGCGGGCGGCATTCGTCATAGACAAGGCCGGCGTGGTCCAATACAGCGAGCAGACGCCGTCCCCGAAAGAACTGCCCAACTTCGCGAAGGTCCAAGAGACCCTGGCGAAGCTGAAGTAGGTAAGTCCGGCTGGGGAGGGCGAGCGTCCTCGCGAGCCCTGATTTTGGATGACTGCCGAGTAAGTCAGGGCTCGCGTGGACGCTCGCCCTGGAGTGAGGATTTCAATCCCCAAACGCCCGGAACAGGGCGCGCAGCTCTTCTTCCAGGTCGGCGGGGTCGGACAGCGTTTGTGCGATCTCCTCGCGCAGCAACTCCCGGTAGCGCTTGCGCAGCCGGTGCACCGCCACCCGCGCCGCCCCCTCGTTCAGGCCGGCTCTGGCGGCAGCTTCGGCGTAGGGGATGTCGCCCTTGCCCACCGTCAGGAACGGTTTCAACTGCTCGAAGACGGCGGCCTTGCCTTCGGCGGCACACTCCGCGCGCAGCCGGGTGATGACCTGTCCCAGCAGGGTCGTGGCCCACGCTTGGTCGTAGAGCTTGTCCGGACTGAGCTGGTCCGGCGGGTCGATCTGGTAGCGCGTATCGGCGTCCTGCCAGTCCAGCGAGAGCAGGGTCTGCCCACCGCCCCGCTTCTGGCGGTTCGCGCGGTCATATTCATTGGCCAGGTAATGCTTTAGCGCCGCCAGCAGAAACGCCCGGAAGCGGCCCTTCTCGCTCCGCACGTCCTCCAGGTAATTCCTCTTGAGAAAGGCGGCGAAGAATCCCTGGGTGAGGTCCTCAGCGTCCTCCTTGGAATGGCCATGGCGGCGCACATAGGCGTAGAGCGGGTACCAATAGGCGCGGCACAACTCCTCCAACGCGCGGTCGGACTGCGGCGTGCTCCGTCGCCCCGCCGCCAGCACGACCGTCCAATGTGTCGTGGCGAAGATGTCCCCCGGTGCCGGGGTGGAGGCTGAGTTGGGATATTCGGGATTCAGAATCAGTTTACCACCTTCAACCTGGGATGTTTTGCTTCCAGTCTTCTGCGCCCGGGCCCAGTTACTTTGGTGTTGCCCAGGTAGACGTTGACAAGGTTGGTCATTCCGTCCAGGTGGCGCAGTCCAAGGTCTGTCACCCGGGTGTTTTGAAGCTCCAGTTCCTCAAGCGTGTGGAGTGGCGCGAGACACGCCAGCCCAGCGTCCGTGATGATCCCCGAACCGCTTCCAATCCATAGGGACTTGAGGTTCTTCAGCTTTGCCAACGGGGACAGTCCCTGGTCGCTAAAGCGATTGCCCTGCAAGGCAAGCCCAGTGAGGTGGGGCATCTTTGAAAGCACCTGCAGGGAGGCGTTGTCCAACCCCGCGTCGCTCACATGCAAGTATTCCAACTGCCCCAAGGTCTGCAATTCCGCGATGCCTCTGTCCGTAACCGTGGCGTTGTACAGGTAGAGGCGCCTTAAGCTTGCCATGCGCGCGACTTGACGCATGGCTAAATCCGTCGCCTGGGTTCTTTGCAGCACCAGCATCTCCACGTTCTGCAAGGCGGGCAGCACCGCCGCAACTTGGTCGGAGAGGTTAGTGCACTCCCGGCGCACGCCATGTTTGTCTTCGTCATAGACCAGGTTTACCTTGACCACCCTTCCCTGCTCGTCCCAGGTAATGCAGCCGCCGTAATCCTCGATAGCTTTGACGGCGGCCTGCTCGGGGGATAGGGGCGGCATTACGACCTCCGCCCAGTCCATCGTGCGCACTGGGCGTCTCAGGATGCGGAAGTGGTCTAACTCTGCCAGCGGCAGGTCAATGTAGAGCCGCTCAGTGATCTTGCCCGTCTGCGGGTCCCGCTGGCCCCCCACCGAACTGCTGCTGGATGCGACCTCCCGGCCATCTTCAGTGTAAGCCAGCGCCCCAAACTGCAGTCGCCCCGACCACTTAGCCACGTCATACACCAGTGTCAGAGAAGTCCTGTCCCGACCCGCCTGCCCGATGGGATCGAGTTGGCTGCCGTCGGCTAAGGTTATCGTTCCACTCCAATTGGCAGGGAGGTTATCCCGCTCGACCTGCCACTCTCCCAGGGTGTAACGGAGCTGGATGGAAACCCGGCGAGTGTTCGGGTCATCCAATTGCGGGACCACGCTGAAGGCAAGCCAGCCAGTGTTGCCCTTCGCGGCGTCCGCTGGATACCCCGCGGCGCTGTAACTGAGGGTAGGATGCTTGCCGCCGGGATCAGCCAGCGAGATGTCCTTGAGGGAATGCTGGTCAAAGAGTGGATGCGAGAACCAGAGGTAAAGGCAGCGTGGCCCCCTATTGGTCTGAGGCGTAACCAAGGCGACGGGCAGGGGCTGGACCTTGCGCAGCCATTGCAGCTCACTCGCATTGGTCACCCGTGAGCCGTCCGCGTACCGCACCGCGCCCGGATCGTTGGTCTTCCACTGGTCCTGCCACGCCAGGAAGCGCAGCCGTGGCGGCTCCGCGAGTTGCCCAGGTGTGCGGGGCTTTGGAAGCGCGGCGGAGTTGGTGGACGGCATCCGATGGTTCAGCAGGTCCAGGAGCTGCCGCGCTTCGGCGTCGGTGAAGGCGCCGGCAATGTTGGCGTTGCGGCTGGTGATGGCGGCTTGGACGATCGGCGCGCTGATGACGCGGCCATTCCAGACGACGGCCAGTTGCCGGCCCACGTTCTTGGCGGTGGCCTCGGCGAACTTCCCGCTGGCCTCCAGGGTAAGGACCAAAGCCAGCTCCTTCTGGTCGGCCCCAAGCTGCGTAAAGCCTGCGCTCTCCACATCGTCACCGCACAGCACCACTTCCCGCAGGACAGGCAGTTTCTGCTCCGGGCCGCGGCCCTGCCGGCAGGGGAGCAAGTCCGCCGGCGAGTTGGTGTCGCCCTCGCGGGCCACCCAGCGGAATTGGAAGCCCGCTGCCGGCGAAGGGGTGCGACTCGACGCGGTCTCCGGCAGGCCCAGCATCCGCGCGAGTTCCGCGCCCAGGGCTTCGACCTGGCGTGACGCTGCCCAGGCGCGTGCCGCGTCCTTGGCCTGAATGGCTTCCTTCCATTCGGCGGCTTGCGCGTTAAGCTGCTGCCACACCGGCTCGGCGACAGTGCCCTTGAGCTGCTCCTCGATCTGCACCTTCCACGCGTTATCCGCCTGGTTGAAGGCCGCCTGCTCACTGATGTTCGTCATCGTGTGCACCGATGCATGGGCTCGAGCAAAAGCCCTCCATTCCGCGGCCAACTCCAGCGCTTTGGGTGGGATGGGTTTCAACTCCGCAGACCTCGGTGCGTTTTGCGCCAGCTTATAGCGCAGCTTCACGCCGCGGGGGTTGTCGGTGAACGCGGTGACCTGCAGGATGCCTCGCGCGCCATCCCGAGTCTCGAAGGCGAACGTGATGGGCAGCAAACCGTCCGGCAGCACGTAAAGTGTGGCACCAGTCACTTCCACATGTTCCACTGCGGTTGGAATGTTGAGGGCCGCGTTCAGTTCGGAGGCGCTGGCGTTCTCCCATTGACTCGGCGTCAGGTCGGAGAGCTTCAGCCCGTGCGTGATCAGGGCCCAGCGGCGCCCGACGTAATCATCGTATTCGGCGTAGAGATCACCCTCGCTGGCCACCAGCGCCCGGGGTCGTCCGCCGCCCTCCCTGGGGGTCTCGTCAAGGATGGACGACAGTTGCCCTGTCCGCAGACGAAGAGTCTCGTTATTACCTTTGCCGGCACGGTTATCGGGGTCGGGAAGCACGCGCTCGATCACGGGGCCGAAGGCGGTTGGGGCGCGGATTTGTTCCAGGGGGAGGTGGTTAATCCGGGAGGTGGTACCGGCGCGAGGCGGAGCGGTCTGGTTCGTGATCTCGAACAGCCACACGAAGTAGCGAGGCACATCGTTGTGGCGCAGGAATGGGACCAGGAAGACCAAGGCACCGTTGGTGGGAGCGTTGCCTTCGTAGAGGATGCGGGAATAGACGCCCAGCGGCGGTTGGGCGTGGAGGGCATCCAGCCCATAGGAGACAGAGCACTCCATTCTCGCCTGCAGGATGCCATTCTTACGTCGAGCGCCAAGGAACCCCGTCCCTCCAGAGGAGCCGAAGAAATTGGTGTCCGCAAGTGAGGAGCTCCAACTGTCAGCCACCAGGGGCCAGGAACCAATTGTGCGCCGCTGCTCCTTCAGCAGACCGGGTTTGGCGGCCATGCCGTCCAGGAGCGCGCGGAGCGTGCCCGCACCAATCTCGGCCGCTTGGGATTCAGTCAGTCCCACTTTGACTGTCATCTTGAAGTCCCCAACCTGCCGTTCGCTGACGGGTTGACCGAAGTTGACGAGCGCTTTGGCCGATGGCTGTACACCCGGGCGGCGGGAGCTGGAAGGAATCAAACGGTCCACCAACGCCGCCTCGGCCTCGAATGCCCGGTAATGGAACTCGGCAGTGGCAGAGCTTTCGGGTCGCGTTGCTGCAGGACGCAAGAGGGCAGAGAGCCCGTGACCGGGCGGGTGTTTGCCTCTCTGGCCGGCTGCAAAACGGGCCTCAATTTCGGCTGGTCCAAGGGCGCGATCATAGATGCTGAGCTCGTCCACGACGGCCTTGCTATAGAAGCACCAGCCACTTGCTGTATCCACTTGCGCTCCGATGCGCAGCGGTTCCACAGAGGGGGGCAGACTGAGATGCAGCGGCCCTCCGCGGGCGGTGACTGGTTGCACCACCCCATCCAGGTAGAAGGTGGGGTCTTCATCGCCATTGCGGGCCACGACCGCGATGTGATGCCAGTCCAGATCCGCGATGCTGGTCGAGCGCCGGAAGCCACCGGCAAAGGTAAACGCCAGCCCGCTGTCCCACTGAGGCTGATTGATGGTCACGCCGTAGTTCAGCACGCCTCGGGTGTAGTCGCCGCCCTTGTTGATGATGTAGTCCTCCGCCTCCAAATCCTGCCGCTTTACCCAAAACTCGATGGTCAACGCATTGGTCAGTCGCAGGGTTGGGCTGTCTGGCACCTCGATGAAGCTGTTGGTCCTCCCAGAGAAACTAAAAGCCTGACCGACCTTGCCGGCAACAAATCCAGCGTCTCCATGCAGGACACCGTGGTTCCTGCCCGCTGAGTCTTGGGCATCACCGTCCGCGCGCCACCGACTCACCAAGCCCGGTGTGCTTGTGGCGTGGCGAATAATCCCCAGCGCGTTGGCGAGCAGCATGGCGCCGCCAACAATGGCGACGAGCAGGAGTAGCGCGACCAGGACGCCGATGGCGTAACGGCCCCAATACGACGCTGAGGCGGGTTTCCCGCCGCTCGCGGTCGAACCGTTGGGGAGCCGGCGCGCCGCACGCCACAACCGCCAGCCGCAGACCGGCAGGGACAGTGCGCCCAGCCAGATAAGCGGCACAATGACGGCCTCATCCGGCGCAGGATGCCAGCCGAAGCCCTCGTCAAGCATCGCGAGGATGAAGAACGCTGCGAAAGCGATCAGCGGCAACGCGGTGAGGAACGCAAGGCAGGCACTCACCCTGTACGCAGACCGCAGGGTGTCCACGCTCGCGAAACGCCGTAGCAAAAGGGCCAAGACACCCGTGGCGCAGGCCAGCAGAACGAAGGCCAGTATCAGCCACCGGCCGGGGAGACTACTGCGCAGCAGTTCGCACAGCACGCCAAAGAGAGTGGTTCCCGCATAGGTCAGCGTCGCACAAAACGCGAACCAGGGATTGCGCTGGCCGCTAGATGTTCTCGCAGAACACGCCGCGCCCCCCCCTGCCGATGGTCCTGTTTCACCGCCGCCACCACCCGAATCGGCCTGGGCCAAGCGGGACTGCAGCCAAGCGGGCACGAGGACGGCTACCATCACCACCACGCCGATGAGCAGCATCATGAGGAGATTGGCGCGTTGCATGAAACCCTGCGCCCGGTTGCCGAAGAAGGCTTCCGCCGCGGCATCTCGGCCTAGCGAACTCCACGGATGCACGCCGAAGGCAGCTCCGCCAAACGCGAAATAGCCGACCGCCCCGCCGCCCAGGGCAATGGGAGCCACGGCCAGTCCGCCCAGCGCTGCAATCAGACCGACCGCGAGTCCGCCAGTGGACAGCAAGCCCAAGGCGAGACCTCCAAAGGTAAACACGCCGAGGGTGATTCCGCCGAAGGCGAAGCCGCCCATCGCCACACTGCCGATGGCCAGGACGCCTTTGGCGATGCCGCCGATGGCAATGATGCCCTTGGCGACACGCCGTTTGCCCGTGGCGGGGTCAATCCCGTCGGCCACATGGAGCAAGGGCAGGCCGAAGAGCGTGGCCTTGGAGCGGTAGTCAACACCGCGATACATCCGGGGCAAGGCGGCTGCCGGGGTGCCGGTTGACGGTGTGGAGGCAATGGTCTCGACCTGGGTCTTGAGGATGCTGGCCTGCTGGTAGCGGAGCTCGGGTTTGCGTTCGAGCGCCCGGAGGACAATTTCGTCGAGCCGCGCGTCTATCTGGACGGTGCCGCAGGCGCGAGAGGGCGGGACAATCGGCTGGCCGGGGAGCTCGCCGGTGAGCATCTGGTAGAAGACCACGCCGAGGGCGTAGATGTCCGCCCGGCGATCCACCTCGGATGGGTTCTCGACCTGCTCGGGCGCCATGTATTGGGGCGTGCCCATGATCTTGCCCGCCTCGGTCAGACTGGCAGGGACGGCTGGCCCAGCCGTCCGCTCGTCCTCGCCCGGACGCCCCGGCGGGGTGTCCCTGCCTTCCACAATCTTCGCCAGGCCAAAGTCGGCGACCTTCACCCGCCCACGGCGGTCGAGGAGGACGTTCTCGGGCTTGATGTCGCGGTGGACGATGCCTTGATCGTGGGCGTATTGGAGCGCGTCGCAAATCTGCGGCACGATGGCCAGCGCTTCGCGCGAGGAGATGCGGCCGCCGGCCAGCAGTTGTCGCAGGTTCACGCCGTCCACGAATTCCATGAGGAAGTAGCAGAGGGAAGGTTGAGACTCGACCTGGCCGAACTCGTAGAGCGTGACGATGCCGGGGTGGTTCAAGCGGGCCAGGGCGCGGGCTTCGCGGGCGAAACGTTCGGCGAACGCGGGGTCGCTGCCGATGCCTGGGGGCAGGAGCTTGAGGGCGACAATGCGGTCGAGCTGCTTCTGCCGCGCCTTATACACGGCGCCCATGCCGCCTTTGCCCAGCAGGCTGAGTATCTCAAGCTGGGGAAAGAGGCGGGCCAGTTCCTCCAGGGTGGGAGGCACGAATGGTTTGGCTTCGGGGTGGGTGGCAGTGTCAGCGGCAGCGCCCTCCTTGAGAAGGCAGGCGGGGCAGAGCCCGGCCAACGCACCTGTCGTCAGCGGCACCCCGCACTGGGGGCATCTTGCGGGCGCAGAGCCATTCATCGCGGCTTTATTCATATACCCCACTCAGAAGCAAAACCGAGCAAATGTTACAGCACATCGCCTGAAACCCCGTGTAAACCTGCTCCTAACATGCTGAAGTATAATCACTTCCAACCGAACCGTGTGTCCCTTACTGGGCTCAATGGCGTAGTAGAGGCGGAAAACCACGCTTTTACTCGAAAAATGGTGGTGGAACAGCGGTGAGGTGTCGGCGTGAGATATTCTCTGGGTTGCAAGTGGTGTTTTCATGAAAGTTATTCACAG
>DAOTCE010000048.1 GCA_035452965.1 Candidatus Paceibacterota bacterium
TGCCTTTCTCTCAGACCCAAGATCCGGTGTCCACTTTTTCGGGGGAAGGGCTCTCTGAGCGGGGCGGAGCGTGCCCCCCTCCCCCCTCCATTTTGCGCGAAGCGGTGACTTTTGGGGGGAGGGGGGTGTTAGCGGAGCCTGCGAGGGGCGCTGGCCGCGGGGGTTAAGGGGGCGCGGCCTGCCGGCCCCGAAGCACCCGAAGGGCCGCAAGCGCCGGAGCGGGTGGGACGTAGGAACGGATACAAAAGGTTGGACGCGGGAGTTGGCGTTCGAACGGTTCGGTTGGCTTCGTTTCGAGGCTTTGAGCCCGTAGCCGCACGGCCTTCAGGGCCGGGCAGCGGAGGGCGAACTGATGGTTCGTCGAGCGTTAGTGAGCTGACTCCGTCCCGACGGAGCGAGCACGGCGAGCGAAGTCGTCCTCCGGGTTGGCCACTCCGCCACGGGCGGTGTGGCTGGCGTTACCGAGATCTGGTGATCTGAGTCGGTCTGAGCGCACGTCGAGACCAAGCGGAGCTTGGTTCTCGTCGTGCGCGCTGGTGTTTCGTGATTCTGGTGAGCGGGGTGTTGACACTATACGCCAGTGGCGTATTATGCTGTGTGTGGAATTTGTTGAGACGCCTACGTTCACGCGGTTGATCGGGAAACTGATGGATGACGACGAGTATGCAAAGTTGCAGCTCGCGCTGGCACTGCGTCCTGACTGGGGCAAAGTCATTCCAGGCGGCGGGGGCCTGCGCAAGTTGCGTTGGGCGGGCAGTGGACGTGGCAAGCGCGGCGGGCTGCGAGTCATTTATTACTGGCAGACCGCTGACGATCAAATTTGGCTCCTCGTGGCCTATCCGAAAAGCGAGCGTGACGACTTGTCGCACGATGAAATCAAGCAACTGAGAAGATTGGTTGTGGAGTTTGAGTTATGAAAAAGGAACTTTTTGAAGAGTTGAAGCAGAGCCTGCGCGAGGCAAATCTGATCAAGCGCGGACAGTTGAAGCCCGGCCGGGTGTTTCACGTGAACCCGGCGTCCAACGTTGTGCGCGTTCGTGGGAAGCTGGGTTTGTCGCAGTCGAAGTTTGCGGCGATCTTAGGCATCAGCGCCGACACGTTACAGAATTGGGAGCAGGGGCGTCGGATGCCGACCGGGCCGGCGAAGGTGTTGCTGAAGATTGCCGCGCGACATCCCGAGGTTTTGTTGGAAGTCGCGTAACGCGTCGGCACGGACGCCTAACGCTGCCAACCGGAAAGAACGAGCCACCGCCAGACCAACGGCTGCCACCACGGGAGACGAGGGCGGAACTGAGGAGGACAACCGCACGCCCGCCAGAACTGCACCGGCAACGAAACGCGCTGGAAATAGAACCCAGCAACGCGACACTGGAAACGCTGCCAACGAACGCCGACCAGGAGATGCCAACGCCTAGCGGCCCTACCGACCTGAAAATGCTCTCTCACACTTTTTTCTTGAGAGAGCATTTTCAGGTCGGTAGGGCCGCGGGCAGCGCTGGACGCGTAGGAAAACCCGAGACGCTCGACAGCCCGAAGGAGTCGTTTCATCTAACTTTGCCTTTGTCCGGAGCGAGTGGCAGGGCGCATTCCAATGGTTGCAGCAGGCGTGCCAGCCTGCTGGGGGAAAGGGGGGCTGGCGCGACTGCTGCATCGTAAACGCGCCCGAACGTAGCGGGTCCTGGCCGGACGGGCCAATGCGGGTGCGTTGGAGAGGGACTTCCTCGTTTCCAAGGGCGCGCGTGGGGGTGGCGGCAGGTCAATAACTGACATAGCCTGGTCAACTGGGGCCATTAACTCCCACCCGGTCTCCAGATAGGCTCCGGGGCTATGAAGATCAGCGCGTTAGCAGATCAATCGTTTCCCAAAGTTGGCATTCGTCCCACGATCGATGGCCGCCGCAAGGGCGTGCGCGAGTCGCTCGAAAAGCAGGTGATGAGCATGGCCCACGTCGCGGCCAAGTCTATTTCCCAGAACCTTCGGTATCCGAATGGGCAGGCGGTGGGATGTGTCATCGCTGACACGTGTATCGGAGGGGTGGCGGAGGCGGCCGCTTGCGGCGAGAAATTCCGGCGGGAAAACGTTGGCGTTTCCCTGACGGTGACTCCCTGTTGGTGCTACGGGAGCGAGACGATGGACATGGACCCGCTCATACCTAAAGCCGTGTGGGGGTTCAACGGCACGGAACGACCGGGCGCTGTTTACCTCGCGGCCGTGCTGGCGGGGCACAACCAGAAAGGGCTGCCGGCGTTCGGCATCTACGGCCGCGATGTGCAGGACAGGGGCGACTCCACGGTGCCGGCGGACGTCCAGCGCAAGATATTAGCGTTTGCCCGTGCCGGCTTGGCCACCGCTATCATGAAAGGCAAGTCTTACCTCTCCCTGGGTGGTGTTTCCATGGGGATTGCCGGGTCCATTGTGGACCAGAACTTTTTCGAGGAATACCTGGGCATCCGCGTCGAGGCGGTTGATATGACCGAGATCGTACGACGAATCGAAGAGCGGATTTACGACGTCGCTGAATTCGAGCGGGCGCTGGCGTGGGTAAAAGAGAAGTGCAAGTCGGGCAAGGACTACAATCCTCCGGGCTCTCGCCGAAATACGGAGGCAAAGACCAAGGATTGGCAGACGGTGGTGAAGATGACGATGATCGTGCGCGACCTGATGCTGGGCAATCCGCAACTGGCGAAGCTGGGCTTCGGCGAGGAGGCGCTCGGGCACAATGCGATCGTCGGGGGATTCCAGGGGCAGCGGCACTGGACCGATCACTTCCCCAACGGCGATTTCACCGAGGCGATCCTCAACTCGTCCTTCGACTGGAACGGCATCCGCCCGCCAGTGATTCTGGCAACGGAGAACGACAGCCTCAACGGCGCCTGCATGCTCTTTGGATATTTGCTGACCAACACGGCACAAATTTTCGCCGATGTTCGGACCTATTGGAGTCCGGAAGCCGTGAAGCGGGTTACCGGGCACAGGCTTACTGGGCAGGCTGCGGGAGGATTGATTCACCTGATCAACTCCGGCGCCGCCACGCTGGACGGGACCGGCCAGCAGCGACGCAACGGCCGGCCAGCGCTCAAACCCTTCTGGGAAATCTCACCTGATGAGGTTGAGAGATGCCTGAAGGCAACGACCTGGCCCTCGGCGATTCTGGAGTACTTCCGCGGCGGCGGGTTCTCTTCCTGCTACCTCTCGAAGGGCGGCATGCCGCTGACCATGAGCCGCATCAGCTTGGTGAAAGGTCTCGGCCCGGTGCTGCAATTAGTCGAAGGCTGGTCGGTGGAGGTTCCGGCCAGGGTTCACGCTCTGCTCAATGAGCGGACGAACCCGACCTGGCCGACGACGTGGTTTGTGCCGCGGCTCAGCGGGTCGGGCACCTTCGCGGACGCTTACAATGTGATGAACAACTGGAGCGCCAACCATGGCGCCATCAGCTACGGCCACATTGGCGCGGACCTGATTGCGCTCGCTTCGACTCTGCGGATTCCAGTGGCGATGCACAACGTTCAGGAGAAGGACGTGTTCCGGCCCAGCGCGTGGGGGTTGTTTGGCGCCCAGGACTCCCAAGGCGCGGACTTCCGGGCCTGCCAGAACTTCGGCGCGCTCTACGGGTGATCAGCTTGCGCTGGCCTGAAACCGGCCGGGCGGAAGCCCAAAGGTGCGCCGAAATGCGCGGGAGAAGCTGAAGGAATCGGTGAAGCCCAATTCGGCAGCTACCTCCTTTATGGGGCACCCGGCGTGAAGCAGCTCCGCGGCTCGATTAAGCCGCAAATGCCGAAGGTAGCGGGTTGGACGTTCACGCCCGAACCGCTGAAATAACCGGCACAGATACGACAGGTCGACGTGGCATGCTATGGCCGCATCCCGGGCGCTTTGGATGTGGGCATAGTGTTGCTCGATGTAGCGGCGGCATTTGCAGTAAGTGGCGAAAGCCCCGCGGATCGTGCTTCCGCATGGCAGCGCCAAGTCGCCAATCTTCATCAGGAGGTACTGTAGCGCCACACTGCACATCCGGGCCCGGTTTGAGTGGTCGCTCCATCCATGCCGAATCAGGTCATCAAAGACGCGCTGGATCTGCTGCGGCTCGGAGACGCGAAGGACCTTGCCGGGGGCGAGCTGGCACTCGTGCATCAGTGCATCCGCGTGCTTTCCGCCGAACGCGACGAAGTACTTCACGAGCGGGTTGCCTGGATCGGAGGAGATGCGATGAGGGGTGTTCCGGCCGTAGAGGAAAGCAATTCCCGGTGAGAGGACGTACTCACGGCCTGCCAGCCAAAGCTCTCCTGCGCCTCCAGCGACAAACTCTACTGTTGTAAACGGGAAGGCGTGGCGGCGTATCGTGTAGTCGGGGCGGCAGTGTTCACAGCCGCCGCTCACCACCCTGATGCCCGGCCCGGGCGCGGGATTCAGGTGAAGGAAAAAGCGCTGCGCTTCGGATATTTGCCTGCTGAAATACCGTGGCTGTGCTGGCCTGAGGCGCAGGGGACGCTTGGAGGTGATTGAGAGCATGGGAGCCTTGGGACCTGGTTAAAGAGGCTGGCAACGAAGGAGAACCACGCCTCGTGCGGGAACCGTGAAGGTCAGCGGGTCGCGCACTGGACCACAGTCCTTTTGCCGCCAGAGATCGCGCGCCGCCTGCGGTCCCGAGAGGCCGAGCTCGCGCCATCGCGCCACGAGGGTGGCAGGCAATGCACCAGCATTGAACAAGCCCACCGCTTTAGACTCGTCTTCGAGGTTTTTCACCATGGCGAAGGCGCCGCCGCTCAATCTGACGACCCGCGCTGAACAGCCGAGAGGATCCTGGTCCACAGCGATGACCTCGGGATTACACAGGACGCTCAATGTGAGTGGGTCCAAGCGGGCCGGGTCGCCGCTAAAGAACAGGGGTGCAGCCATTAAGCACCAGAGCGACATGTATGCGTATTGCTCGTCCGGGGTCAGGGGGCAAGGCTTGGGGTCAGTGAAGTTGGTGCCTTGCTGTCTGCCGATCCAACCGATTTGCAGGTAGTCGGGGTCGTTCCACGCGCCAGGACGAGACCACGCGCCGTGCTCAGCATTGGTCAGTGCAACCTGCACAAACCGCTCCAAGTCAAAGCCGAGGTCACCGGCCGTGCGCCAGCAGTTGCCGCCGACCTCCGCGCCCCATTCCCACACATTGCCCATGCCGTACTGGCAGAGGTTGTAAACCAGATCCCGGGGTTGGCGCTGCAGCGCGCCGCCCATCAAGGCGAACGGCTTCTTCATTGCCTCGAGGGATGGTGCTTTGCCCGCGATGCGGCCGTAAGAGCACCAGTCGTACTTGAGAAAGTCGAATCCCCAGGAGGCAAAGCGGGCAGCATCCTGCTCTTCATGCTGCCAGGACCCGGCCAACCCACAGCATGTATTCGGGCCGGGGGAACTGTAGATGCCTGCCTTGAGGCCCAACCTGTGGATGTAGTGGGTTAGCGCCGGCATGTCGGGGAAGCAGGCGTTTGGCAGCAAATTGCCGTCCCGGTCTCGGAGCGGGCCGACGCGGCGAGGATCCGGCATGTACTTCTGAAGGGCCTGGGCATTCATCCAGCAGTCGTCGATACACACATATTGGTAACCAACGTCGGCCATCCCGCTGGAGATCAGAGCGTCGGCAGCCGCGCGCACCGCTTGATCTGTCACACGGTTGAAGTGGACGTACCACGAGTTCCACCCCATCGGAGGAGTGAGGGCGAGTTTGTCGCCGGAAACAACTCTGAATTTGCGTTCGCTGTGGCCGAAGGCGTTCTTGGCTTTTAGGATCAGGTCGTAGGTGCCGCGCGCGGGGGTTGTGCCGCTAATGATCCCTTTGGCTGGGTCGAGGTTCAGGCTTTGGGGAAGCCGGTCGGCAGAGAAGTTGATGGGACGCTCTCCCGTGCAAGGAATGCGGTAAAGGAAAGGGTGGCCTGGCCGTGCGCCGTACACCGTCGGGCCATTGATCTGCGGTTGCCTTGGAGGGCGAGGGGTGAGGAGTGCAGGTTCATTGGTATCTGCGCCGACGCCGGGAGAAACTGTCGCCAGTATCCAGAAGGTGATCCTGCACAGGCGACCAGTAAGTTGGACGCTACTGTTGGGGTTCATGTGGGTGGCTGGCCGGATGATTGTCGTCGCTACGCGTCCAGTTGCCGAAGTCGTACTGAAGAACCTGGCCGCCATACTCGATTTTGAGGTTCGGGCTGTTAGTCTGCTGGTAGACCCAGGTGTTCCGCAGGAGAGGCCATCCCAAGTAGTCAACCGGTTGCCCATTGATCCTGGCCTGATTTGTGTAGGCTGCACTGTGAGGCAGCCAGGTAAGGTCGAGCTGGTGTCCCGAAAGTGAGGTGTAGGCGAGCCGCGGTTGCGATTGATCAATGCCTGTAGCATCGACCGTTGTGCTGGCGAGCATGGCCTGGGCGAAGCGATTCAGTTCCGCATCCACCCCACCGCCGGCGAAATGCTTTAACTCGGCGGTTTCCAGGACCCAACCGTTCTTCCGCGCGTCGCACCAAAGCAAATCGTTGTTGCTCCAGCGTTGCTTGCTCCAGGTGTGCGGCTTAACGCAGTGAAAGGCCATGAGCATGGCGCCGTTGTGGCAGAAGACCCACCCCGAACGCTCGATGCGCTTGAGGATCGCGCCGCGGGTGGTGAACGGGGCGTAAAGCTTGTAGTATGGGTAATGCTCCGGCACCGAATAGAGACCGATCAAAGTGCCCTCATGCTGGAGGTACTGACTGAACGGATTTTCACCGTAGCCCAGATCGTTCGCGCGCCCCTCCTGCAGTTTGTAGGGGCGATATGGATTCTCCATGCAAACAGCAAACGTCGAGGACGGCTTGTCGGAAACCCATTTCAGCAGGTTGCGGCGGCTCTCCTTGTAAATGCCGGAGGTGAAATCCGGCGGGTGATCCCATTGACTGGCGAGGCTGCAGGTAAAGGAATGAAAGGTGGTCCTGCGAATTTCGGCGGAGCCAAGGGCCGGCACGGACGCCTCGTGAACGAACGGGCGGGAGCGATCCTGCGCAATTTGCACGATAAGATCGGGGACTTTGTAATGGCCGGGAGCGGCCATCCAAAACGAATGCTGCCAACCGGTGCCAGAGGCGGAGATCGGTCGGAACGCGCCAAAGAAAACCCAAGCCGCAGCGGCTGTGGAGGCCATCGAGTCCGGGCTGGTGTCCGTGGAATACCAATATTTGGCGCGCGAGGCTGAGCCGATATTGTAACCCTGGTTCCAAGTGCAAGCGACGTCCAGCAGCATCGCGTCGAGTGTGAGGGTGGCGCGTTTGCGCATCTCAGGTTCCCGCGCGAACTCGGCGAGCATCCGCATTGCGGACAGATTCACGGCAAGATAGATAGGAGCGCCGTATTCGTCGAAGTTGCGCCGGCAAATACCATCGAAGTAGCGGAACAACCGCTCCTGGGTGGCTTTGCGTATTCCAGCGGCGTCCAGTCCGTCGGTGTCCACCAGTTCCGGCCACTCCTCGGCGGCGAGGAAGCCGGAGCCGTCCATCATCAGCCGGTAATTCATTGCGCCGTAGCCGCGCCAAACCTTGTGCTCATAAAGCGCGGTGTAATCGCGGATCTTGCGTGCCGTAGCCGGCGGTATTTTGCTCTTGCAAAGGAAATAGGTGTTGATCAGCGCAACCTTGTCAAAGGGATCCAGGGCGGACGGATTCAGGGGATTTGCGGGTTCAGATGAACCGTCTCGCGCCTTGGCGATTTGGCGTGTGACGGCGGCGTCGAGCTTTGCAAGCGCATCTTTCGTCTCTACATTAAGCAACAAGCGCGCGGCATAGATCGGGGCGGACGCTTTTGGGTAAGTCTCCTGCTCGCGGTTCGGCCTGCATGAAGCGACGTATCGCACGAGGGTCCGGGCGCGTTCGGCGGATGTATGGCCGTCGAGCAATACTCGCCCCCCGGACCTCATTCCGGGGGGCGATCCAAGTGCCGGACGCTTTTCGATTTCGGTGCCGCTAACAGCCGCCCGCGCAGGCAGCAGCAAGGCCACGAATGCAAAAAGCCGTAGTAACGGAAACACAGTTACTATTTGGACGCGAGCCGCGCGGCCTTATCCTGAATTTCCACAACAATGACCGAAGCGATGGGATCGGGGGCTTTGGCTGCCAGCGCCAGGGTCGTGCCGCGTTCGGATTGAGTTACTTTGATCGGTTTGCGACCAGCGTCGGCGAGCAAGTACGCCTTGGTCACTTTGCTCATCAGGCCGGGGATTTCGAATTGGCCGGCGGGCCATTGGAAGAGGTGCACAAACAACTTTCCTGGTTTCGTTGTGCAACGCCACACCCAAGCGGGCTTAAAGGCAGGTTTGCCATGCTTGTCCTTCTCGGTCTCACTGAACGCCCCCGCTTCGGCGCCGAACGGAGTGGGACCGCTGCCGTAAATGGCCTCGCCATTTACCCGCATCCATTTACCCACTTGTTCCAGGCGCTCGATGCTCGGCTGAGGGATTAGGCCTTCCGAGGTGGGGCCAACATTCAACAGATAGTTGCCGCCCTTGCTGGCGATATCCACCAGGTTGCGAATAAGTGTCTCAGTGGATTTCCAGTCGTGGTCATCGCGCTTGAAGCCCCAGGTATCGTTGATCGTCATGCAGGTCTCCCAATCACGCCCCGGATAGCCCTGCGGCGGTATGTACTGTTCCGGGGTTTCCGTATCGCCCTTGTAGCCTCCGCCCAGGCGGTTGTTGGTGATGATTTGCGGTCTTAGCTCGCGGGCCACCCTGGCCAGGCGCTCGGCGCGAGATGGATTTATGTCCCTGGGGGTGTCCCACCAAAGCACGGCAGGAATGTCGGGACCGTAGTTGGACAGAATTTCACGCACCTGGGGAACCGCCACTTGATCGATGTATTCATCCATGTCGCGTTCCTGGGCGGGATCCCATCGGCGTCCCCCCGTCGAGCCGCCATTCATCCAATCCTGGGCCTGCGAGTAGTAGAAGCCGAGTTTGATGTTGTGCTTGCGGCAGGCTTCTGCGAGATCTTTAAGAGGATCGCGTCCGTACGGGCTGGCATCGCAAATATTCCACTTGCTCGCCTTCGAGCAGAACATCGCGAAGCCGTCGTGATGCTTGGAAGTGATCACGATGTATTTCATGCCCGCATCTTTGGCCAGCTTGACCCACGTCTCGGCATCATATTTCACGGGGTTGAATTCCTTGGCGTATGCCTTGTACTCGGCGCAGGGGATTTTGCCGCGGAGCATAATCCATTCGCCGATGCCGCCTACGGGCTTGCCCTGGTAAAAGCCGGCCGGAACGGAGTAGACGCCCCAATGGATGAACATTCCGAATTTAGCGGTGCGCCACCAGCTCATGCGGGCGTCGCGCTGTTGCTGTGTTTCATTTGGTTCCTCAGCCTGAATTTCAACCCTCATCGTTCCGACCGCAGCTGCGACCATGAACGCCATCCATAGTTTTGTCATATTTCGTTTTTATGTGTTAACGTTTCCGAACCCTCGAGTTTACCGGCTGGAATCGCATGTTCATTAGAGAGGGCGCTCGGAGAATTGGTATTGCAGCGCAGCCGGACAATCTCGGCGGTGATTTCCACAGCTCGGGCCTGCGCCTGGCAAACGGTGAGCGCCCCCGGCTTTGCGCCGGGGCCGCCAGGAACGCCGGGACGGGTGTGTGTGAGTTCGGTCATCCACGCGTCGAAGAGAAGCTTTGATCGTTTCGAAATCAATTTGCGTATTTCCGGGCCATGCACCGGAAAGAGTTCTTCCGCTCGCGTTGCACCCTTCAGATCCGCACCGAAGAACTGCTTAAGAATCTCGCGGGCCATGATCCAGTGCCCCCGGCGGTCAGGATGCACGCCGTCCTGGGCGTACATGAAGGACGGGTCACTGGATCGGCCTTCGTCCAGGCTCCGGCGCATCGGGGTGTGGATATCAACCACATCCCAGCCGGAAGCACGCCTGGATAGAAGCCATGAGGTGTAGCGCGTCAGGCTTTCATCGTGCGGCTGGAGGCCGGGGTGTTGCCGGGCATCGTGAACCGGCGGGGTGCAAATCACAACCCGCTTCACCCCGCTGCGCAGGGCGGATTCTCGCAGGCGAGTGATCGCGTTCGCAAAGCGCCTATCCCCGGAGGCGTCTGAGGGGAGGTTGCTCCCATCGTTCATCCCGTAGCAGGCGAACAGGAGGTCCGGCTTAGCCGCTTCCAATACACGGTCGAGGCGCTCGCTCAAGAAAGGGCGTCCGAACCCGAATTTTTCCAGGTGCGAAGCGTTTTCTTGCGGGGTTAGGTCTGTTGCTGTTTCGCTGCCCAGTCCGAGGTTCAGAACTTCGACATTTGCACGCTGCGCGCAAAGCCAGCATTGCACATCCGTCACGTAGTCCCCCGCCTGTGTGATACTGTCGCCAAGGAAGACGATCCGGCGAATGCTCTGGAGCTTCGGGCGTGAAGCAGCGCCGATAGCGGGATCGGCCGGGGTCTGCGCGGCATGAACTGGCAAGGGAGCGAGGAACCCCAATAGGAGTGACAAAAGAAGCGACCGCCATGTCCGCAGTTTCAGGAGTTCAGGAATTGTTCGCATAGCTTCTGCGTTCTAGGGGCGTTTATGCCTGTTCCTCACGGTTACGTCATTCGGCTGGGGGTCGCCCGGCGTGCTGCGGCCGTTCTTTATGTAACGCTCAAGCAACTGCGTAAGTTGAGTCACGATCTCCGGATGTTGACGCCAGACGTTGGTGCGTTCTGAAATGTCCCGGGCCATGTTGTAAAGCTGGATTGCTGGCAGCTTCCGGGCTTCTGTGCCGCCTGGAGTCGGAGCGCTCCAGCCGCCCGAATCGGGACAGAGCACAAGTTTCAAGCCTTCCTTGCGAATGGCGAAGGACCCGTTGATCGAGTGATGGACGATCGCCTCTCGCGCAGGCGGGTTGGTGCCGCCCAAAAGCAGCGGCAGAAAGCTTGCGCTGTCCTCACCCGCATCCGGCGGCAGAGGCACGCCCAGCAGGTCAGCGCAGGTGGCCATCAAATCGCAGAGTGAAACGACCTGCGAGCACGAACTGCCCGGTTTGGTGCGCCCCGGCCAGCGTGCGATCAAAGGAATGCGATGCCCGCCGTCAAAAATGTCCGCTTTGTAGCCCCGGAACCAGGAGCTCGGGAAGTGCCCTTTGATTTCGAGCTGGGGGATCTTGGCGGCGGGAGAACAGCCGTTGTCACTGGTGAAGAACAATAGGCTGTTGGCAGCAAGGCCCGCCCGGTCGAGGGCAGCCATGATTTCGCCGAGCGCCCAATCGGTTTCCATGACGAAATCCCCGTAGGGGCCTAAGCCGCTTTTTCCTTGCCACTCTTTGGCCGGCAGGATCGGGGTGTGCGGGGAAGTTAGTGCGAGGTACAAGAAAAAGGGCTGCCGGTTCGTCGATGAGTGGTCGATGAACTGGACGGCTCGTCGAGTGATCTCGGGCAGCACGGCTTCGGCCTCGAAACCGGGCGCTGCCGGACCCGAGCGCAACCAAGTCTTGGTTGCGACCGGGGCTTCGGTGAAACGGTCGCCTTCGATGTAAGCAAACGGGGGCATATCCAGAGAGGCGCTGATGCCGAAGAAGAAATCGAACCCACGAGTTAGAGGGCCGTCCGCTATTGGTCTGGTCGGATCGAACTGGCCGTGCCGGACGGCGCGGTCGGAATCATCGAACGTGACGCCTGGGGTGGCGGCAAAGGTGAGGCCAAGGTGCCATTTACCGATCGCGGCTGTCCGGTAGCCGGATTGCCGGAGTAAACGCGGCAGCGTGAGGCGCTTTGCCTCGATCAGCGGCGGGCTGAAGCCATAAAGCACCCCCGACTGCAACCGCGTTCGCCAGGCGTAGCGCCCGGTCAGAATACCATACCGGGTCGGCGTGCAGACGGAAGAGCCACTGTGGGCGTCGGTGAAGGCCATGCCCTGCGCCGCCAGGCGGTCCATGTTCGGAGTTGGTATTTTGCCTCGATCGGGATTAAGCGCGTGAACGTCCCCGTAGCCGAGGTCGTCGCACAGGATCAGGACAAGGTTCGGCTTGTTCGATGTGGCGAAGCCTGTGAGCGGAGATGACGCCAGGCATGCAGGCACGAGCAACAGGAGGCACAGCCGCAAGGGAAATTGCTTCGATCGCATCACCATCGGCAGTGCAGGCATTCAAGGGGACCTGAGAACTCGATAAAACCGTTGGGCATAACTTGTTGCGTTCGTATCGGTCCAGCCGAAGGGCGAAGCCGACGGCACTGTGGAGTAGAGGTTATCCCAATCCAGCAGGTTCGTGGAACCCTCAAATGTGTAAGTGAAGCCCACGGCGCCCTCAACGAGGAGCATCGGTTGGTTGTTGCTCAATCCCGCAATGGCGATGGTAGGCGGAGGTGGAGGCAACACACACGTCCCCCGCACGATAGCCGAATATGCTCCCCAAGCTCCTCCGGACGCCTGGCAGCGGACGCGGTAGTAGTTGGTGGCGACCAGCGGGGCCTGATCGAGATAGCTTTGCGTGTTCGGAGGCAGTCCGACGGTGAGGACCGACCAGTTGCTGCTGCCGTTGGGCGAACGTTCAACGGAATAGGCCGTTTCATTGGCGGCAACGTCCAGCCAGGTCAGAAGGATTCTGTTGGTGTCGCTCGTGCTGGCGGTCAAATATGCCGGTGTCTGCGCCAGCAGGGCAGAGCATTGCGCCAGGACCGCGGGGGATGTGTTGGTGGAGACTGTGGCCGTAAGGCGGTAGTAATAGCTCGCCTGCAATAGCCCGCTGTCGCTGTAATTGGTCGTCGTCGGGGAGAGCGTGGTGGAGATCGTAGTCCAAGTGGAATTATCAGGAGAGCGTTCGAGTTTGATCGCTTCAGCAACCTGGGATTGGTTAACCCAGGATAAATCGTTTTGACTTGAGGTAACAGAAAGCGCGGTGAATTTGGCCGGCGGATGCAGTTTCGTCAGGGCGGACGCCGCGGCTGCCGCCGAGAGGTTGACACCGCCCACCGCTTGAATGGCAAAGGTGTACCGAATGTTCTCGTCGAGAGTGGAGTCGGTATAGGTGTGGCCCGTGAACCCACTCCAGCAAGGGGGCACAGTGGCGACTACCAACCAGTTCAAGCCGTCCGCGGTGCGGGCGATGCGGTTAGCGGTGGCAGTCACGGCGTTGTCGGTCCACGTCAATTGCACTTCGGTATCTGACACTGCTGTTGCGGTGGCGGCCGTGGGAGCCTGCAGCCATATATACTTCGTGTCCGGCGCAGCCGGCTCCGAATAATCGGAAGAGTTTGAGCTGTTAGCGGCTTTGACGCGATAAAAGTAGGCGGTGCTGGTGTTAAAGGAGTTGTCGACGTAGGAGATCGTATTGGCCGGGAGCGATGCCGCGAGAATCACCCACCCGTTGATATTATCCCAGCGCTCGACCGAATAGCTGGTTTCGCTCTGGGAGTTATCCAGCCAATAAACCGTGGCCCGCACAGCCGAATTCGAATAAACACAGATGCTGAGCGGGGTGCCCAGTTTTGTGTTGGCGGAAGCCACAGCGGAGGGCGGCGAGGCGTTGGTACCGAAGGCGCTTCGAGTGCGATAATAATACAAAGTGCCCTCCGACAGGCCGCAGTCAGACCATGCAGTCGAATCAGGTGGAACAGCCGTCGTGCTGGTTGTCCAAACAACCGAGTCGGTGGAACGCTCCACTCTCAAGTCCGAGGCGCCCGCCGCGTTGTTGGTCCATGAAAGCTGAATTGTCGAGCTGCTGACGGAGGTTGCCGCCAACCCGGAAGGCGACACCAAAGACAACGCGGAGCTTGCAAGCGCGTCCGTATAGGCTGAATCGGTTGCTCCTTTGCCGCACTTGATACGGTAATAAAAGGTCGAGCCTGAACCAAGCCCCGAGTTGGTGTAGGAGGTAGAAGTTGGGGCAAGGTTGTTGGCAAGCACGGTCCAGTTGGCGGCATCAGGCGAGCGTTCGACAACGATCCGAGAGGCGTCGGACGCAAGGTTCACCCAACTCAGGATGACGGAGTTGCTGGAGCCGGTCATGGCCGTGAAGAGAGCGGGCATGGAAACGGAAGTGCCCGACAAAGCCGCCAGCGCCCGGGTGCCTGCCGGCGTGGAATACGAGCGATAATTGCTGTTAGAAGGATCGATGGCTCCCACCCTAAAGAAATGCCCCGCGGCGTTGGCAAGGTTCGAGACAGTATAACTGGACGAGTTGGCTGGCGCGGACCAATAATTGTACCAGTTATTCCCGCCATCGGCCGACCATTCGATGATGTAGCTGGCTTCGGTTTTCGAGACATCGATCCACGTCAGGCGGATTGATGTGTCGCTTTGAGCGGTGGCGCGGAGGGTGGAGGGGGTCCGCGGATAGGTCCGCACAGGGACGGGCGCGGAGTAGTAGTTGGACGGCCACGCGCTGCCGGCAGGCTTGATGCGGTAACAAAACCAGCTTTGTTCCGCCTGGGTGTTCGTATAACTGGTGGCGTTCCCGTCGAGGTTGGCCAGGGTAGAGAAGCTCGTGTTATCCTCACTGATCTCGATGGTCCATCCGGCCTGGCCCAGACCGGGATTTTTCCAGTACAGCACGGCCCGATTGTCAACAGCGCTGCCCCGAAGGCCGAAATCTTTTCCCTGTGCGATCACCCAGTTGCGAGAATCATAAAAGACGGCGTTTGTTCCATCCCGCACGGAAAGCTCGCCCCCGACTGGTTGCGACATCCAGGGATTCTGGAGCTGCGGGCAGTTGTATTTGCGGGCGATGTTCACGTTTGTGCCATTGACGAAGGAATCGCCGGCGAGTGTTTTTTGCAGGGTGTTTCCGAAGCGATCTGTATAGACGATGGTCTGTTGATTTGAGCCCGTAAGCACGGGCGGGCCGCGCTGAAGGATCGCTGCACGAAAGGCGGCCAACCGTTCCTGCGGGGTGTTGCCGGGGAACTCCTCCGGCAAGGCAGTTTCCAGCGCCATGCCCGCCATGCCGTTGGCCGCGTTTTTATAGACGCGAAATTCGCTGTCGCCCTGTTTGTACGCCGAGTACTGGGTGAAGGGCACAGTGGAAAGATCCCAGGCAAACGGTTCCATCGCGCTGATGGCGATGAGAACATTGTTGTTGTAGGCAAGGTACAACCGGCCATCCGTGCGGCTGTCATTGATCACCGCCTGGTAACTGCCAGGAACGAAACAAAGCAAATAAGGATAGAAGTTCGGACCCCATCCGTTGGTTGAAGCCATGATGACCTGGGTGCCCTCATGTTGGAACCATTGGGTCCAGTTGTCCTGCACGCCATGGCAATGGAGGCCCTGATCGGTCCCGTCGTCCTCAAACGGGCTTGTCACCCACAGGAAATTCCAATTGTTGGCGTTCGGTTCGATCCACATCACTCCGCCGCCGTGGGTCTGCTTCATTTGCCAGCCTGAGGAACCGTCTGTTTGAACGCAGAACACCCCGTAGCGCTTGTTGTTCCACGTGCAAGGGTACAAGTGGTAGTTTCGCGAGAGACAGACAAACGGTTGCGAGCGATCCGTCGCGGCGTTGATGACCGAGTCCGGAAGGCGGTTCACAAAATCGGTAGTCTGTTCCAGCCCCGCGAAAGCGGCCGTGCGGTTGCCGCTGGCATGGTAAGAGGGAATGCTTCCGCCGAAGTGCAGCCACATCAACTCCGGCCCGCCATAAAGCCTTTGGGTGTAGGTATCCGGATAGGTCCGGCCAGAATAGACCGCCGGGGAGCCGGCGACCCAGAAGCCGGAATACTGTGCCATGCCAACCTGGTAAGCCATGAGCGCCTTGGTGCGCAGCAAGGGGTCATCCGAGTACTTTGCCACGCCCATGAGGGGAATGAGGTTCATAGCACCGTAAGGAACCGAGGCGAACTCGCTGACGCCACTGTTGATAATCGTCGCGTACCGGTTTGCCAGCCATGCGCCATTGGCGGCGTGGCTTACGCCGTCCGAGAGGACGTCTCCATAAAGCTGCGTGCCGAAATAATGGATCGTCTTTGCCAGCAGGCTCAGGTTGGCTGTGCTTTGATTCCACAGCCCGGAACCGATGCCGAGCACTACCTGGCGAACATTGTTGCTAACGCCGGGAGTATAATAATGTCCGAAACGCATGGTGCAGTGCATGATCGAGCACCAGGGCTGGAGAAAATTCGCAGGACCCGGGTAGGGCAATTGCGGAAGATAGTTTTTCGCGCAATGATTGATGACGGTATTGCCATCTTCAATCCGGCCGCTCAAGAAAAGGATTTCCGCCGCATAACCCGGCTGATCGCTGTAATTGGCGATGATGGTATTTGTGCTGAGTGCGGCGACCGTTTCCCGCACCGCCGCTGCTCGTTGTTCGAATGTATCATAGCCCACCCCGCGCGCAGGGACGTAGGCAAGGGCCATTAGGGCCATAACCGCCCCGAGTACGCGTCTCAGACTCTCACATTGGAACTCGCCGAAGTCGGGAGCGCGGACATTCTTGTCCGCCTGGAGGTTGGCAATGCGCGCGACGGCGGACAAGAATGTCCGCGCTCCGATAACCGTCACGAATTGTCTGAAATGGTTTAACAACTTCATGGCCGCGGTTGCGATGTCGCTGGATGTGTCGTGATCGAGAAAGCGTCGATCAGCACATAGTTCGTTCCTGTGTTCACGATGCGGATGGTGTGAGGACCATCGGCCAAACCCTGGGCGCTGAATACGGGAATTCGGGCCAGGCGCGGCCAGTTTTCCAGCTTCAGGTCCACTTTGCCGCGCGGTTCGCCGTCAATAAACACCTCAGCGGTTCCCTCGTCGCTGTAGCGCTCCGTCAGCCATTCCACACCTGAGCTGTTAAAGGTCAACTCGACGGCATCTCCCGGTGACGCGCTCACGTGCACATCATCCATGAAGTCATGGTAACCGCGGTTAGTGCTGGCCTGCCAGTTGCCGAAGTAACGAACAAACGGATGGTCGTCGTTGACGAGCGTCGCGTGAGGGCGAGGACGTGTTCCAAGCACCAGCGGGATGCGCCACATCTTGTAGAGGCCGGACGGTTTGTCCTCGAACTGGCACCCTGAAGTGAACAGGGAAAGCAGCACATCATCGCCGCGCTTCTCCTGGTACTTGGCGCAGAGGTTGGGGCCGTACATGTTGCCGGTGGAAAGAAACCGATCGCTGAACGATGAAATGTAATTCCACGGCCCCCATGGGTGGGGCGCATCGTAAAACTCGTAAACGACCTCGTTCGGAGCAAACCACTTTCTCAGCGTCGGGGTGACGTGCCAGGAGACCAAGAGGTAGCGATTGAGCGCGGGGATGAACACGGGCGCTGTCCAGCCGAGCTTGCCCGGGAGGCTCAAAATGGGTTTGGCCAGGGTGATGTCGGAGCGCCATGAACCTTCGTTCATCGAGTTGCCGCCGGAATAATACTGCCAGTCAGCGGCGTTCAGTTTTGGCAGGGCGCTTCTCCGGACTCGCGCGAGAATGAAATCATCGCCGCCATTCCAAAAGCCGTTGTTCGACAGGGCGTAAACGAACTTGTCCGCCTGGTCCCGCGTCACTGAACCGCCGTTCTTGCCGAAGTGGAAGAAGCCAGGCGCGCCGAAGCGCGACCCGGGCCACATGGGAGATTTGTAATTCTCCGAGGCGCTCCGAGTCCAGGTTTGCCCGCGGTCCGTGGATTTGATCAGGCTCGCATTAAATGAAGTTTGGCGCAGGATGGGGTCCTTCGACTTATTGCCGTAAATGTTTCGGGCAACGAAGGCATAGAAGACGCCGTCCACGCATTCCTGGCCGCACACTTTCCATGTGGCGCCATCCGGTTCGGTGGCGTTTGCTTTGCCGTACTCCTCCATGGGATTGATGAGGCTGCCTTTGAGGCTCAATAGGTCCGGCCCGGTGAGTTTGTTGAAGCAAATGTTCATGGCCTGTGTGCCGAAGCCGCGGCCATCACACATGAAATGGTAAAGCTGATCGTCGTCCGCCCAGAACGGGTCGGCCGTGTCGCCATTGCTGTCGTGCCACTTTTGAAGCTGGTTCAGCTCGGGGGTGACCGAGAGGATGGGGGTGTTCACCGCATCCTCGGCGGCACTTGGGAGCGGAGTCAGAGCGGGGAAGAGCAGCGCGGCGATCAAAAACAATCTGCCAAAGCGCATATTCTTCGCGGGGGTTGGAGATTGTTGCTATCCTGTTGCATAGCGGATTCAAGGAGAACGCAGGCGGAAGAAAACCGGGTTGGAGGCTGAGTCAATGGCCATATTTGTCGAGGTGACGCGGTCAGAGCCGGGTAATGTGCTCCAGCTTCCAAGAGAGTTGGTGGTCGTCTCAAGCCACCAGCCCTCGTAATCCGACGCCCACGAGAGTCTCATCACGCCAGCAGTAGCTTGAAAAGCGATCCGTGGCGGGGTCGTAGGCGCGGTGTACGGGTAACCGAAGACCTGGAACTCGGAGGTGTTCAGCGTTCCTGCCTGTGTTTTGGTCAGGCGCAAATAGCGAAAACCGCGCGGTTTGTTGATATGTCTAAGGAACGAATTGGCATAGCCCGTTGTCTTATAGGCAAACGGCACGGCTCCCTGCTCGGCAAGCACAGTGCAGTTGGTGAACCCGGAGTCATTGGCTCCCTGCACCTCGAAATGCGCACGCGCCGCCGGCTGGTTCAGGTCGGTGCGCGCGGCAATCTCGATGCGTTGTATCACGTAGGAGGCGCCCAGGTCCACCGCCCACCAGGCGTTGGTATCGCCACTGGCCTGATGCCACATGGTGCCGTAGTTCCAATCCACCGCAGCCGAGGGCGGCATGCTCGAATGCCATTGGCTGGAAGCCCAGGCGTATTTGCCCCGAGCCAGATTTGTTCCTGCATAAATCCTGCTCAACAGGTTGGTGTAGGCGGGCGCCACACCGGCGGCATTAATGATGTCCCTCGCGGCGGCTGGAGGAGAACCCAGGGTGAATTTCGTGAAGTCGATATTGGTCGCCAGCCCCATGGTCCAGTTCACGGTCGCATCCGTGAAATTGCCAATGGCCACATTCACGTTGGTCTCATCGGTGAGATAGCGCACCCATTTGCAGCCGAGAACGCCTGACTTAATGTTGCGCACCACATTGCTGGTCCAGGTCCAACCGTAGCTGTAGTTGTCCTGGTACAGTCCGCTGACGTTGTTGTAATTGATGCCGCTGGGAACATTGAGGTTGTTGACGTCATTGGCGAGAACGTGGCTCTCGGGCCAGACCCCAAAGCTGTAGATGAAGCCTCCATCGCACTCGCCGTACCGGGTGCCTCCCATCACCATTGCGATTCGGTTGGAAGCCACCACCGTTCCGCCCCATCCGTCCGCGGGCAGATCGCGGATTTCGTTGCGCTGGTGAAATCCCATGTATTGGGCATCGGCCATGTCGTTGCGGAGCACCCGAAAGCCAAAGTGCTGGAGATTGTTCACCAAAGTGCCTCCCAGGTAGTCCATTCCGATGTTGCGAATGACGTTGTCTGCCACGATGGTGTTCGAACAGATCTCCTGGTATGGAATAGGGTCGGCCTTTGTGCTGCGTCCGCCAAGAACCGCGGCGCCGGTAAGGTCGTAAAACAGGTTGCCCTGAATGAGTGTGTCGCGCGCTCCGTTGTAAGGTTGGATGCCGCAACTGCCCTGATACCGGATGGTATTTGCCACAAACTGGATGTTCGCGGTGTTGTTTAAGACAATTTGTCCAGGGACCTCGTACCTGAAATTCTCGTTCGAGACGGGCACTATCTGCTCGGGGGGCAGCGCCGGGAACATCATTTCCGCCTGAATGCCGCCAATGAAATAGTCCCGGGGGAAGAGCCAGTTGCCGTGTTCGAAGGTGATTTCCTGGAAACGCAGGTTCCTTACCTTGTTCGAGGTGGAAGAGCCCGTAAATCTCAACAGGGTTTCAATCACGGGTGCATAGACTTCCACTGTGGTCATCTCCTCGAAGGAATACGGGTAGTAGAACACCTGTGCTGTCACGCGGTCCAGGTACCACTCGCCCGGCTCGTCCAATTCCTCAAATGCATTGACTACCATCCACCAGTTGGTGGCGGCAAAGAGGTTCGGATCGTCGCTTGGGCCCCAGCCGAACCGATCATAACACAACTGGCAATACGGCTGTTGCAGCCCCAGCTCGATGAAGCCGCTGGCGCTGTTGGTAGCAACGCTCACAATCGGGAATTCATCCACCGCATAATAAGAAATGTGTAGCAAGCGCAGGTCGCGCAGGTTGAAGTACGACTTTAAACCGTTTGTCGGGGCAAAGGCGATGCCATCGCAAGTCTGTAAGGTGGCCGGATCGTCGAAGTAATCCGCGCCCTTGATCCAGTCCGAGCTGGCGCGGCGGGCGCGCACGCCATTGACATAGAGTTGCCGGAAGTAGTCGGCGAACCCCGCGTTGGTGGGCACACTGGCGACCCAATATGATTGGCCCGGCACCGGCATCCAGCCCGTGACTGGTTTCCCGCCGGAGACCACAGCTTGCTCTCCGGGATAGGAACGGTAGGTGATGAAGAACCCGCTGGCGGCGGAATCGGCTGTGGTAAACTCAAGGGTGTTGGTCAGCTCATACCGCCCGCCGCGCAGATAGACTACAATCTCGTCCGACTGGTTCGTGTTGGCGCCCGATGAGCGGATGTGATCCCGGGCTTTGGCGACGGATTGCCAGGGCTGCGTGGCGCTGCCATGGCCGGAGACATCGTTTCCGGAGGGCGAAACGTAGAAGGCCAGTTCCGCGCGCGAGATGGTTGCCAGCAGCAAGACAAGGCCCCACAGAAACCGTGCCCAACAGCCCGAATCGGTTCTTTTGCCCCCGCTGAGGCGGGGAAGAAGCCGGGCACGACGTAAGCGAGGATAACACACGGGTTCGAAGCGCAAAGTCACTCGGGGGTTAGCCACTAACAATCTTATTCGTCCAGGGCGCGGGGTGAACGGTAGGCTTAGGGCACACGTTTAAGGCTGGCACGACGGGGTTCGAGTTCACCGAGATCTTCCTGGTAAATGTAAAGCTCACGCACGGGATTCCATGAGTGAAGGAACACCATGTTCTTGCTGGCCTTGATCCAGCGGGCCGAGCCATCAATGAAGACCTCGTTGGCTCCAGCGGGGAAGTTGCGGTTGCCATCACAGTGCGCGGGGAGCGTTGACCAACCGCTTCCGGGCCAAGTGGGGAAGCTCCAGTTAACCCCGTCGGGTCTGGCTACAAGGTCGGCTGCGAGCATCCACCCGGGCTTCGCGGTGGCGGTCTTGATTGGGCTGCAGGACTTGAACTTGCCCAGGTTGTTTTGCCACTGCGGAATTCCTCCGTAGTATTGGAAGCCAATCAGGAATTGTTTGTAAGTAGCGTCATAGGCTGGAAATTCCGGCCGGTTGGCGCAGGCCCAAACGCTCCGGGTATTCGTCGCAGTTACGTTCAGGCCCAATGTCTTCCAAGACTCAACGGAGAAGTCGTCTTGATTGAGCTGCAAGGGCAAAAGGCTGCTGCCGGCGGGAACTACTTTGTCCTGATTATCCACGGCATACGTCAATACCGCCACCCCAAGCTGTCTAAGGTTGCTGACGCACGTAGTGCGCTTTGCCTTTTCTTTAGCCCGGCTGAGGGCCGGGAGCAGCAAGGCGGCCAGGATCGCGATGATGGCGATCACCACCAGCAGCTCGATTAGGGTGAAGGCCTTTCCGGAATGCGGGCCGGGGCCGGAAGGCGTTACTGCCGGAAAAGTGACTGTTGAGGATGTGGACGAAGGCGTCATGGCTTCAAAAGGGAGAGGATCGTTTGAAAATTCTGCGCGTTCTGGCTGGGGGCCGGGTTCCACAACGCCGGGTTGAACGCCGCGGGCGTGGCGGAGGCGCTGACATGCTGGTCGCCCCAGAGCACGTTCAAGGAGGGTCGGTCCCGGCCCGCGCTGTGCGTCAGCGACGTCAGCGCGGTGATCAGGTCCGTCATCGCGGGCTGCGTGGGCGTCAGTTCTGAGATCTTCGTGGCAATTACATAGTTGGTGGTGGTGTTGCCCCGGGCCGCCGACTCCGGGTAGTACAAATAGCCGGCGCGGCAATTATTCTGCGCGCCCGGTGTGGTGTTGTCGTAAGCCGGCCACCGGCCTTCGGGTGTCAGGTAAACTTCGTAACTGCCCGTGGGCACGCCTGCGGAGCCGGCGCTTGGGCAGTAATAACTCTTGCCGGCGGTAATAATCTTGCTGGTGAAATACAAAGCGTGCTGCATCGGGACCCCGTTGACGGGATCGTTAAAATTCACCGGGGTTCCGGAAGGCCCGCCCACGGCATGACGGCCCGCGTTGCCAACGAGAAAATAGCCCCAGGCCGGATATTGAAACAGGTTGACGTTTTGCGGCGGGAGCCTGTCGTTGTTATCCGAGCCATAGATTACCGTGCCCACCCCCATTTGCTTGAGGTTATTGATGCAGGAAATCCGCCGGGCCCGCTCCTTGGCGCGCGTCAGCGCCGGCAGCAACAGCGCCGCCAGAATCGCGATGATGGCGATCACCACCAGCAGCTCAATGAGCGTAAAAGCTGCCTGAGGACCGGCCTGGGAAGTGTCATTCCAAGAATCCTGCTCGGCAGGTTCATTCAGGCGGACCCTTTGTACCGCATGGTCAATGGCGGTCATGGTTCGGCTGCCTGATAATTGCCTGGCGCATATAACGGCGGGGCGGGAGCGGCGCTGGCGCCGCTCCCGCCAGTTACGGAACCATTACTACCAAGGACGGCGCATACGGTAAAACACGTTTACCTGCTGCGAATCCAGCGGGACGTCCAAGGTGGTTGCGTTGTCCGATCCCGGCACGTCATACCAAGCGTTCGAGTCGGTAACGCTTACGGAATTGGACTGGATGAGCCACCCGGCATATTCGGGTGGCCAGGTGAGGGTTAAGGTCGTGCCAGTTACGGTATAACTGATGTTGGTTGGGTCATTGGCAACAGTCGACACGACGCGCAGGACACCGCTGGTGGGTTGGAACACCCACTGCAGATCTGGCGAACTCAGCGTGGGGAGGGAATTAGTGGCGAAATTGCCCGCGGTGGTTGTGGCACTGAACAACTGGAAGTGGTCGCCGAGCGCAAGCGTGCCGGAAAGATTGGTCACCGTGAGGGTGCCGCCATAGGTGAGGGTAGTGATGTTGGTGACGGCATCGCAGGTGCCCAAGTCCTTGTTGATTTGGATCTGGGTGAAGCTGTCGGCGGCCAAAGTAAGCTGGTTCTTGAGTCTGAGCGGGCCGACGTCAATGTTCTGCGGAGCAAGCGTGGCACCCGACTGAATAGCAACCGGACCGTTGATCGTCCCGTGTCCGCCCAAACTGCCGTTGATCACTGTCACAGCGGACGCGTTTGCGAAGGTTCCATCGACCAACAGCACGCCGTTGCTGACGGTGGTGGTTCCGGTGTGATAGCAACCGCCGGTCAGGGTGAGCTTGCCGCTGCCGACCTTCGTCAGAGCAAATTCCCGGTAGCCGGCACTATTCGCACCGATGACCCCGCCGTAGGAACTGTCGGTGTTTAGCGCGCCAATCTCGAAAGTGACGCCGGTGATGTTCTGCGCAATGCCGATCATGCCGCCGCCAGTCCCGCTGGTCAAAGCTCCCATCCTGACGGTTGCATTATTGGCCCCAGCCCAATTGAGGAAGGTGCATGAGGTTGTGCGGCCTTCCGTATAAACGATGGCGCGGCTGAAGTCGCTGGCAGCGCCCTGGATTGTCAGGTAGGTGGAGGACGCGCCAAGACCATTCCCGTATCCGAGAGTGCCGGAGAATCCGCTCCAATCACCTGTCACGGCAACCGATTTCCCGCCACTGGTGCCGGTCCGGCCGAAGTAGGCTACCCCCGCTCCGGTGAAGTTGCCGGTGAAGGACGCTCCTGCAGTGGTAGCGTTCTGCAAGTATAGGGTGCCCGAAGCGATGTGGACGTTGTTAGCAAGTGTGTAATTATCGCTCAACGCCAGGGTGACGGTGTTGCCGGCACCGCTGTCGTTTGTGATGGCTCCGGAGCCCAGAGCCGTGGCGCTGCCCATGGTGACGGTCGCGGCGCCAGCAGGACTGAAGGTGGTGCCGCCGGCGTAAGAGTTGGCACCGCTGAGAGTCAGCGCTCCGACACCCGTTTTTGAGAGCTTGCCGTTGCCGCTAATCGCCCCCGAGCAGGTTTGTTCCGACGGATTGGCAAATATCAATGCCGCATTGTTGGCGATGTCGCCCGCAAGTGAGCCGTTGACCGTGGTGCCATCGCCAAGTTGCAGCGTTCCGCCACTCAGCGTGACTGGTCCGCTTATGGTGTTCCCTGTGGCCACAGTTAGTGTGCTGGGGCCTTTCTTTGTCAGGCTGCCAGCCCCGATGAGATAGCCGCCGCCCGCGAAGCTATACGTCTTGTTCGTGCTGTCGACCGTGATGGAATAAGGCGCGGGGGTTGCGTTTAAAGTTATCGCGGTATTCGGACCGGTAGCTGTATCATCAAAGACCACCGGGGGGCCGCCACCTCCTGTCTCGGTGTAATAGGCGCCAGTTTTCCAATTGGCGGTGCCGGAGATATCCCAATCGCCGTTCACGGTTCCATCCCAGACCAGAGGCGGGTTTTCCACATAGACGAGGATGGTTCCGGTCGCGGTGTTGTTGGTTAACGTGGCATTAATGCCCGGTGGAGGTGTGAAGCTGAACGCAGCCATCTGATCTGCGCCGAGGGTGCCGTATTGAATTAACGGCACCAACCCGACTGTCCCCTGCAACCCGATCAGGTTCAGGGTGACGGCGGTTGTGGGCTCGAACGCACCAGCGACCGTGATTACCGGGGTTGTGGGGTTGCCCAAGGTGCTGAAGTTGAGTTCGAGTGTGGAGCCTGCGGCAGCGGCAAGCGAAGACACGTTCAGAGTCGCGCCCGCGCCCGCTACCTTGACTGACAGGGTGGCGCCGCCGGAAACTGAATAAGCTCCTGCCCCGGTGCTCGCAGTGGTCGTGGCCAGGCGGCCGCTGTTGACCGCCGCCCCTGCATAGGCGTTAGCTCCATTTAGATTCAGCGTGCCGCCGTCGAAGTTGATTGTCACCGGGCCTGTGAAGGTGTTATTCGCGTTCAGATTCAGAGTTCCGGTTCCAGCCAGAGTCAGCCCGTAGCCGTTGCCTCCGTCACTGATAATGCCGTTGAGGTTATTTGTGCCAGCCTGAACGGTCGCGGTTTGCGTCGCTCGAAGTATTATTGGGGCGGACAGGGTCAGTGTCCCGGGGCCGGCTTTGCTCAAATCCAGCGAATTGCCTCCGGCAATCGTAGTATTGGTAACGGAACCGGCCAGAGCCAACTCGTTGGCATTGCAGGTGATCACTGGATTGGCTGCGGTGACGGTCACGGGATAGTTGCCAAAACCCAATGACATGTAGCCGGAGAATGTAAAATCGCCGGAAATCGTCAGCGGGGTCGCGGTGGCGAGCGCTCCGCCCACGCCGCTGTTTATTGTGCAGCCGGGCCCCAGCGTCAATGGCGCGCTGGCACCTGAAGCCCCCAGACAGTTCGCGTGCCACAGGACAAGCTGGCCGCCATTAACGCTAACTCCGCCTGATACCCCTCCCGCACTGGCATTGAGGATATCTAACCGCCCGCTGTTCAAGACAATGGCGCCGGTTGTCAGCGAGGCGTTGTTGTTGAGATACCGAAGTTGTGTGGCGCCAGCCCCACTGAGGGTCAATGTCCGACCATTGAGCGCGGTGTATTGAGGCGATGCGCTCGGGTTGCAGTTCAGAGTGTTGTTGAGCCCGATATAGAAAGCCTGGTCGTTGTCCCGGATCTCGACCGTTCGCGTGCTGATGGTCAGTTTGCGCGCAGTGCCACTGTCATCCATCACAACACCGTACAGGGTGCCGGGGGTTTGGTTCACGTTGGCACCATCCACGCCCTCGATCAGCGCATAAGAGGCTGTGCCGCCGCTCGTGACGGTTATGTCTTTTGGTGACCCGGAAGCCCACCACGCGCCTAAATAGTAGGCGCTGTTCGGGTACGTGGGCTGCCGTGACCCGGTGAAGGTGGATTTGAAGCCTGCTACGTCCGTGTTGGCCGCGGCGCCACCGGCCGGCGAACCGGTCGTCCAGTTGGCGGTAGTGGCCCAGGCAACATTCGCGCCGGCCCCGCTCCAATCGGCCGAGGCTGCCTGTGCGGCGAAACCGCCGGCAGCGAGGAAGACTGCCGGCAGCAGCCGGAGCACGACGTGGGGCAAAAGCAGATGCTTGGCGGAGCGGGAACCCGGTACAGAGCCGGCATGGGGAACATTTATCAATTCCAACATTATCTTCATAGTGGTTTTGTGATGTTTGCGTTAATGCGAGTTACTTTTCAGCGGAATGCCGAAAACGATGCTGTTGCGGTCCGTGGGCCAAATTCTGCGACTGGCGATTGTCGTCGGGATGGTGGATCGCTGGTGGTTGGAAATGAAGGTGGCGGGGGCAATCCCTAACCCCCGCCACCTGCCCCATCTAGTCTGTCCCAACCCCAAATCCCGATAGTCGGGCCCCACAGGTCGCAAGCTGGCTCGTAAGCCGATGCCACATAGCCATCGCCAGCATTCGCGCAAGCCTTTCGGCTGATCGCCCCAGTCGTCTTTCGCGTGAGCGCTGTTCATGGGTTGCCTGCACCGGAAGCTGCCACGGGTGCGCCGCTGGCCGCCGGGAGAGCGGCGCTGCTGGGCTGGGGCGGAAAACGCACTTTCACCGAAATGGAATCCGCATATTGGCCTGTGAACACTTTCCCCGGATGGATCTTGACCTTCCGGCCCCAGGCGCCGATGTGCAGGAGCAGGGATTTGGCTTCCGGCGCCAGTGGGGAAGTCAACTTAAGGCAGTGCCACTTATTCGGCTGGCTGCCTGCATAGAACCGCCCGGCGTTCTTGACAAGCTGCTCGCCCTGGTCCGGCTCCTCATTCTCGTCCACGGGGGCTTTTCGCTTGGGCACGGTCCACGCCGCGGCCGGGGTTCTGAAGACTTCGAGATTCATGCTGAACATGTCCCGGGTTGTGTCAGTCGGGTCCGGCTCTCCGGGGAGGGTGCAAAACCACGCCTCGACCTCGACGACTCCGGCGTTGGTCCCAAACTCGTCGCGAACGGCCCCCAAGTCCACGAGCTGGAAGAGGTCGGAGACGCCCCGTGCGACCCGCTCCGGAGGGGGAGCCTTGCTGTCCTGCCTGGCCTCGCCGCGAACGAATTCCAACATCCCGCTGCCCGTATGCGGCTCAATGCCATTGGTTGAGGCGGTGATCTGGCAGATGTCACCGTGCCAGCGGCCAAAGGGTTTGGTGATCCGGGCGTCAGCATAGGGCCTGGCGCCGGGCTCGAAGTCGCCATCGCCCAAGAGGTTCTTGGTAACCCGCTCGGGCTGTGGGTAAAGCCCGGGACGAGGCGGGGCGGGTTTGATCGAGGCCGTTGCGGGGTCCAACAGAACCGCGCCACCCTGCTTGACCGATTCTTCATTTCCATTGCCGGCTTTTGCCGGCCGCACATCTACCTTCCCCTCAAAGACCCGGGTCTCGGTGACGCCGTTCGACGCCACGTTCACGCCGAAGCGCGTGCCGCGGTCAATGATCTTGCCCGCGGGAGTTTCGACCGTAAAGCCGACCGCCCGCGGCGGCACCTCGGCGGCCATTTTGCCGCTCCACATGACGAGGCGGTCGGGCTCCGCCAGGTCGAATTGTGCCGGACCTTCCACCACCACCGTCGCGCCGTCCAGAAAGGCGAACTCGACCATGCCGGACGCGAGTTCGAGGGGACAATTGCGCAAGTTATCGCCAGGCTTGGGGGCAGGAGAGCCAGAGGCCCATTTGGCATCTATCGCCTGCTGCACCTGGCAAACGAACACGCGGGAGGGTTGGCTGGCGCCCGGCCGCGAGAAGAAGATCCAAGCCGTCACCAGCACAGCGACTACCGCGGCCGCGGCGGCCAGCCGCCAGGCCCAGCTAAACCAGGCCTGGGGTAGTGTTACTACGTTGCTCGGAACCGGGGGTTGGTCCTTCTGCTCGTGCCGCAGCAAGGCCCAGTCGGCCAGACCGCCTTCCATGTCGCAGTAGAGGAACCAGAAGCGTCGGGCTTCGGGGCTGTTTTTAAGGCAATCCTGCAGGCGGCGGTGGTCCTCAGGGGCCAGCGTCGCGTTGTGCATGTCCACAAAGAGCCGGGCGAGTTCTTCTCTGTTCAAATCTTCCTTCATACGATGTCGTGGCCTGCCAACCGGCGCTCGATACATTGGGCCAGGAGGCGGCGGATCACATTCAGTTTGTTGTAAAGTGTTTGCGGGGCGCGCCCGAGCTGGGCGGCGAGCTTGGCGATGCTGCCTTGCTCGAAATAAGCCTCTTCCACCAAATGGCGTCCCGAGTCATCCAGCTTCTCCAGGCACTGGTCCAGGGCCTCCCGCCTCGAATCCCCTTCCTCCAGGTCGGGCAGGCGCTCGGCCGCCAACTTCTCGAGCAGCTCGTCGTCGAACCAGAGGCGGGAACGGGCAGCGACGCGCTGGAAGTTGCGGACTTCGTAGAACGCGACGGTGCTGGCCCAGGCGAGAAAGTTGGTGCCCGGCTCGAAGGTGTCGAACCGCCGCCAGAGAATCAGGCTGACGCGTTGGAACACGTCCTCGGCATCCTGGCGGTTGCCCAGCAACGAAATCAGATAGGCCAAGAGTCGCCGATGCGCCTCGTTGAGCAGTTGCACAAACAGCTCGTGGCGGTCGGCTGACGACTCAGGCACTTCGTGCATCACCTTAGATACGTATGAAGGGGTTAATATCTACCGAATTTGCTTCCCGCCGATTAGCAGGAAACTGCTAATTCATCTAGTTCATATCTGCGCCCTGCAATCCGTTGGTAGTCCAGTCGAAATTATAACCGCCGGTCCTGCCGGGGTTGAGCTGCCGGAATCGCGCGAATTGCGAGTGACCGTCAACGAACATGAGGCAGAGGCCTTTTTTGCCGTGGCCGACGGGGACGTCCACATCGGTAGTGCCGGCGTAGCAGGCACTTTCAGCCTTCCGAGTCGGATACCGCACTTCGGCCAGTTTATGAACCCGTGGGATCATCCTGGTCTCGTCACCGTAGAACTGGTAGTAATAGTAATACGAGCAGGGGAAGAGGAGTTCGTTGGTGGATATGCCGGCGGTGGAGCCCCCTACCGAGACCCAGTCGAAGTTCCAGCCGCGCCTGCTATCGGCCAGGCAGCGAAAGAAGCTGCGGTTGTTGGTGCTGACGTAGGAATCGTAGAGCTTCAGCAGATCGACAAGCGGCATTTGCGCCCAGTTGCGGCCAGAGCTGGGAAAGCGGTCCGAGTTGTCATTCAGATACATGAGGCTCGTCAGACCCAACTGATGGAGATTAGAGACGCAGTTGACGAGCTGAGCCTTGGATTTTGCCCGGGCGAGGGCGGGGAGTAATAGCGCCGCCAGAATGGCGATGATGGCGATGACGACCAGCAGTTCGATCAGGGTGAAAGCCCGCTCTTGTCGGCGGCATTGAGAGGTTGAAGCGGGGCAATCAGTACAGCCCGGATTCGGTTTGTGTGCGTGTTTCATGCGACTGGCTGATGGCTCAAGTGTACCTGAATCCATCTGGTTAACGTAAGAACCCTAGTAGTTTTACCAGCCGAATCTTGCTGTGCTGGGCTGCGCCCCAGGTCGAAGGGGGGTATGAATGCGCTTTCTACGGTAAGTCGACGTGGTTTGATACGTTACAGGGGTGACAGCCCAAGCGCTTAATAGCAGAGTTCACCTGACGCAAAAGCCCAAGGGCACGAAAGTTGTATTCGTGCAGCTTACTGCAAGGGCGGGCGCAGTGCCGTCGTGCGGTGGCCGGCGGTGGGGTCTTTGGGCATGTATCTACACCGTTTCGGCCGTTGTATTTTACCGGCTGCAGGGGTAGTTGAGTGCACAGACAGACTATGTTCCGGCCAGCCAGTATAACGAGCTTTCTGCGGTGCCTGACCGCCCCAATGCTTGCATATGGGTGTGCGGTGTGGGGATTCGTCGTTTGCGCGGCCGAGCCGGTGATCTGGTTCCAGGGGCCCGCGACGAACTGGAACGAAGCCCTGCCGCTTGGTAATGGCAGGCTGGGGGCGATGATCTTTGGCGGGGTCAGCGAGGAGTGGCTGCAACTCAACGAAGAGAGCCTCTGGGCGGGGTGTCCGGCGGAGGCATATCCCGCGGATTTCAGCAACCATATCGCCAAAGTGCGCCAGTTGCTCTTCGCCGGGAAGAAGGCCGAGGCGCAGGCCTATGGACTGCAGCACCTCACTGCCACGCCCACATCATTCCGTTCATACGAACCGCTGGGAAATCTGTGGCTGAAATTTGGCGGCGCGGAAAGCAGCGAGTTGTATCGGCGAGAGTTGCTATTGGCGGACGGGCTCGCACGAGTAAGTTTCAGACGCGGTAGTGCCACGATCACGCGCGAAGCGTTTGTATCCTCGCCCGACGATGTGTTGGCAGTGCGGGTGGCAACCGATCAACCCGGCACGCTCGATTTCATAGTAGGCCTCACGCGCCAACGGAACGTCACGGTAAAGTCCGCTGACGGCGGACGCTTGCAACTTGATGGTCAGATTATCGATCAAACGAAGCAAGGAGGCGGGTACGATGACAATCCTGGCGGGTCTGGCCCGGGCGGAGCCCACATGAAATTTGCTGCACGGTTGCAGGCGCGGGTGGACTGCGGAATAGTGCGGGCAGGCGAGCGCGAGCTGCAAATCACCGGGGCAACCGAGGCAGTGCTCCTGTTCACTGCCGCCACCGACTACAATCTTGCCCGACTGACTTTTGATCGCTCGATCGATCCCGGCCAGCTCTGCGAGAGCATTCTGGCCCGTGCCGCGAAGGAGACTTGGGCGCAGTTGCGCGAAGCGCATCTGGCTGAGCACCGAGCTTTGTTCAACCGGGTTTCCCTTCAGTTGGGCACGAACGATCCGGCCTTAGAAGCTTTGCCTACGGATGCACGACTCGCGGCGCTGGGCAACGGCGGCGACGATCCGGGCCTGGTCGCGCTGCATTTCCAATTTGGCCGCTACCTCTTGCTGGGCAGTTCCCGGCGGCCTGGGCGGTTACCGGCCAATCTGCAGGGCATCTGGAACGACCGAATGTGGGCCCCGTGGGAATCTGACTATCACCTGAACATCAATCTCCAGATGAACTACTGGCCCGCCGGCGTGGCGAATCTGCCGGAAACGGTCGATCCGCTGGTGGATTGGTTTGAGTTGCTAACGCAACGCGGGCGGGAGTCGGCGGGGCAACTGTACGGCTCCGGCGGCTGGGTGGCCTTTCACGCTACCAATCCGTTTGGACGCACCACGCCGAGCGCCTCGACGCGCGAATCGCAATTCCTCAACGGCGTGCTAGACCCGCTGGGGGGCGCCTGGCTTGCGGCACAGTTGTTCGATTTCTACCAGTTCACTGGCGATCACGCATTGCTCCAGCGGATTTATCCGTTGTTGAGCGGCGCGGCTGAGTTTGTACTCGATACGCTCGTGACTGCGCCGGATGGCGCGCTTGTCATCGCCCCGTCCACCTCGCCGGAAAATTCCTATCTCGATCGGCAAACCAAGAAGCGGCTGCGCATCACGGCTGGTTCGACCTATCACATGAGCCTCGTGCGGGCGATCTTCGATGCGACGGATCGCGCGGCGGCGATTCTCGGCACGGACCAACCGCTGCGCCAGCGCATCGCAGCAACTCGGGCGAAACTCCCGCCGATCGGGCTTGGACACGATGGCCGTCTTTTGGAATGGGCCGAGCCTTATCAGGAAGTCGAGCCGGGCCATCGCCACATTTCGCATCTCGTTGGCCTGCATCCCTTTGACCTGATCACGCCTGCCACGCCGGAACTGTTCGCCGGGGCGAGAAAGGTGCTGGATCATCGCCTGGCAAATGGGGGCGGTGGCACCGGTTGGAGTCGCGCGTGGATGATCAATTTCTTCGCCCGGTTGCAGGACGGCGACGCGGGGCGCGAACATTACTTGACTCTGCTGCGGCGTAGTACGTTGCCTAACTTGTTCGACAACTGCCCGCCGTTCCAGATTGACGGCAACTTCGGCGGATGCGCTGGTCTCGCAGAAATGTTGCTGCAAAGCCACGAACGCGCACCCGGCTCCGAGCCGGCGGATCAACAGTTCGTGTTGCATCTGCTGCCCGCCCCGGCCAAGGCGTGGCCTTCCGGCGCCGTCAAGGGTCTGCGAGCCCGCGGCAATTGCATCGTGGATATCGCCTGGAAGGACGGACGGGTGACGGATTACCGGGTTGCGTCCGACCAGCCGCGGGAAGTCAAGGTGCGCGTGAATGGCAGACTCCTGAATGTGAAGCCCGACCGTTCAAAACCATAAGAATGGCGCCGGCGGCTGTTGGCGGCGGCTTGACCACTGACATGAGCATGGAAACCACCTCTCGCTGGCTGCCAAGCCGTTCATCGTCGCGGCTCCCGTGGCCAACGGAGCGGGCTTCTAGCGCGTCGGTGCGGTTCCATGATTTATGAGATTATGCTGAATACCAAAATGAAACTAACACAACTCGGCCTCACCGCCGCTCTGGCCTTGACGTTCCTTCTGCCTGCCACCGCCGCTCAAAACCATCAGGCTGCCGGGGTCGAAACCCTAGAACAGCGCAATACCCGCATGACGTGGTTTCGCGAGGCGAAGTTCGGCCTGTTCATTCACTGGGGCGTCTATTCCGTCCCCGGCGGCGAATGGGGCCGCAAGACCAATTACGGCGAGTGGATCCTGGAGCAGGCCAGAATCCCTGTCAGCCGCTACGAACAGTTTGCGAAAGAGTTCAACCCGGTAAAGTTCGATGCCAAGGCCTGGGTGAAAACCGCCACGGACGCGGGCATGAAATACATCGTGATCACCTCGAAGCATCACGACGGCTTTGGAATGTGGCCGTCCGCGCTGACCGACTGGTGCATCAAGTCTACGCCCTTCCAACGCGATCCGCTGCGCGAGCTGGCACATGAATGTCAAAAGGCCGGCATCCGGTTTTGCGTCTATTATTCCATCATGGACTGGCATCACCCGAACTGGGGCCTGCGCCGCGCGTGGAACGACACCGCCACCGGTACGCCGGACATGGATCGCTACACCGACTATCTGAAGGGCCAACTCAAAGAACTCGTCACCAATTACCGTCCGAGCATTCTGTGGTTTGATGGCGAATGGGAATCGGCCTGGACGCACGAACGTGGCGCGGACGTCTACAAGTATTTACGGGCGCTGGATCCGAAACTCATCATCAACAACCGCGTGGACAAAGGCCGCGCGGACGCGGACGGCATGTCCACGAATTCAGTCTATGTCGGCGACTACGGCACGCCGGAACAGCAAATTCCTCCGCGCGGTTTCGGTCCCGGCGTGGACTGGGAAAGCTGCATGACGCTGAACAATCATTGGGGTTATAACAAGCACGATGATAACTGGAAGTCGGCTGAGACCATCATCCGCAACCTCTGCGACATCGCCAGCAAGGGTGGCAACTATCTGCTCAATGTCGGCCCGACGAGCGAAGGTCTCATTCCACAGCCGAGCATTGACCGGCTCGCCGAAGTCGGCACGTGGCTAAAAGTCAATGGTGAGGCGATCTACGGCAGCGGCCCAACGCCCTTTGGTGACGCCCACGGCAAATTCAGTACTACAGAAAAGGACAAAAGGGGCGACCCGAGATTCATCCCCGTCTGGGACTGGCGCTGCACCACCAAGCCCGGAAAACTGTATGTGACGGTATTCGACTGGCCCGCGTCGGGAGGACTCAAACTAGCCGGCCTGCAGAGCAAGGTGAAGAAAGCCTTCCTGCTCGCCAACGGGAAGAAGTTAACGGTGGACCAAACCGCTGCCGGCGTGACCCTGAAACTGTCGGTGGAAACCCCGGACAAAATCGCCTCCGTCGTCTGCCTCGAAATCAAGGATCCGACTGCCAAGGTTGCACCGACAGAATGAAATTGATGAGACGGAAACTCATCGTTTCTGGCGGCCAAGGTTCCAGACCGAGCGCCCGGCGGGACTCTATGGGCCTGATACGGTTTCCATAGTTGTTCACAACGACGCGGGGTGCGGCTCTCGG